>JAHEMX010000169.1 GCA_024643445.1 Desulfobulbaceae bacterium
AACACCATACGGAGAATCAAATGATTGAGGTTGAAGTAAGAGGTGATCTCGAATTTGCCATCAGACAGTTAAAGAAAAAGCTCCAGATTGATGGAATCAAGAGGGAATTAAAGCGTCGTGAATACTACGAGAAGCCGAGCGTGAAAGCGCGCCGCAAGCAGGCGGAAGCTCGACGCAAGCTCCGAAAGTTCAACCGCATGAGAAAATCTTTTTAATCCGTTGTTATCGTCAGAGCCCTGCAGCGCAATCTGCAGGGCTCTAACCTATTCAACCAGCGTTAAAACAAGCCCATAAAACCTCAAACCCTGCCCGAACCGTTTATCGCTTTGCTGGAGATTTTTCTCCGCCATCTCCTCACCGAAAAAAGACTTGCCGAAAACAGTGCTGCGGCCTACGACAGCGACATCCGCCTCTTTCTTCTTTTTGTTACCAAAGAGGGGGTTACTAGTCTTGATGCGATTTCGCTTGAGACGATCCACGCCTTTCTTATTACCTGCCGTGCCAGAAATATATCCAATCGCAGCAATGCCCGCCGGGTCTCGGCCCTGAACAGCTTTTTCACCTTCCTTACCCTGTATCGCTATATCGGGCGGAATCCCTTCGCCACGGTTGACCTGCCCAGAAGCGGCCGATCGCTGCCAAAGGCGCTGTCCATCGAGGAAGTGAACAGAATACTGCTGCTGCCCGTCGGGGCGCCGCCGCTTGTCGTGCGCAACCATGCCATGCTGACCCTGCTCTACTCCAGCGGGTTGCGTGTCTCGGAACTGGTCGGCCTGCCCCTGAACAGCTGCAACCTGAGCGCGGGATTTCTCCGCGTCACCGGCAAGGGGAACAAGGAGAGACTGGTTCCCTTCGGCCAGACGGCACGGGACGTCATCGAGTCCTACCTGGAGCACTGCCGGCCGCAGATCCTGAAAGGCAGGCGCAGCAACCACCTTTTTGTCACCGGACGGACAAAGCCGATGACACGGATGCGCTTCTGGCAGATAATCTCTGAAACGGCACGGACGGCAGGGATCAGCAAAGCCATCTCTCCCCACATGCTGCGGCACTCCTTTGCCACCCACCTGCTGGCAAACGGTGCGGACCTGCGTGCGGTTCAGCTCATGCTCGGACACGCCGATATCGCCACCACACAGATATATACCCACATCGACCAGGATCGATTGAAATCGGTCCATCGATCATTCCATCCGCGCGGCTGACGGCACTGCCCGGCGAAAAAACTCGCCTCAACGGCTATTGTCCGTTATAATTGCATGGAATGATTATATTCTCCGGCATTCGTCAAGTTATTCGACATGGCTGTTGACCGGAGATAAACGGCAGGAGCGTCGGTAGAGCAATGCGTGTCATAACCACCCATATCAATGCCGATTTTGACGGTATGGCATCCATGATTGCCGCGAAAAAACTCTACCCCGACGCGCTGCTCGTCTTTTCGGGGTCCCAGGAAAAAACGCTGCGGGAATTCATCTCGCAGACGCTGCTGTACCAGTATGATTTCCTGAAGGCCAAGCAGATTGTGCTGGGCAATGTCACGGAGCTGATTGTTGTCGATACCAGATCATCCGGCCGAATCGGTCCGCTCGCCGCCTGTCTGCGCAATCGCGGGCTGTCACTCCATATCTACGATCATCATCCGAGATCGGACGGAGACATGAAAGGGGATCTGGAGGTCATCCGCGACGTCGGCTCGACCATGACACTTTTTGCGGAAATTCTGCAGGAAAAAAAGCTGCCGGTCAACGAGGAGGAAGCGACAATATTCAGCCTCGGCATCTATG
This sequence comes from Desulfobulbaceae bacterium, assembly GCA_024643445.1. GTDB lineage: Bacteria > Desulfobacterota > Desulfobulbia > Desulfobulbales > Desulfocapsaceae > Ww85. The sequence continues at coordinate 1,788 of JAHEMX010000169.1, forward strand.
AGGATACCGGCTCGCTGACCCATCTTACCACTACGCCGGACGACTTGCGCGCAGCGGCCTGGCTCCTGGAGAAGGGGGCCAAGCTCGACGTGATATCCCAGTTCATCAGTCACGACCTGACCTCCCACCAGGTGAGCTATCTCAACGACCTGATGAAATGCGCCAACCGCATCATCATCCAGGATATTCCGGTCGTCATCGCCCCCCTATCGCTGCCGAACTATGTCGATGATTTTGCGCTGATTGTCAGGCGGTTCATGGCCATGGAAAACATCGACGTTCTCTTTACTGTCGTTTCCATGGCAGGCAGGACCTATCTTATCGCCCGCAGCAGGATATCGGACGTCAATGTCGGCGTGATTGCCAGGGATTTCGGCGGCGGCGGGCACGCTTCAGCGGCATCGGCGACGATGAAGGAGATGACCCTCGTTGAAGCGCACGATCAGCTGATCCGCAGTCTTCACCGCCATATACGCCCCCAGGCGATCGCCCGGGAGATGATGACATCCCCGGCCAAAACCGCCTATGGCGAGTCATCTCTCTACGAGGCTCAGGCCCGGATGACCCGCTACAATATCAATGCCATGCCGGTGATCAGCAGCAGGCCAGGCTATGACAAGGACGGCCATAACGAGCCGCTCATCACCGGTATCATTTCCCGGCAGGTGGTCGAGCGGGCCATCAAGCATGATCTCGGCAATCTCCAGGTCCAGGATTACATGGCCACCGATGTCGAGGTCCTGTCGCTTAACGCGACACTCGCCGACATCCAGGAAATCATCATCGAACATCGGCAACGACTGATACCGATCGTGCACGAAGGCGAACTCAAGGGGATCATCACCCGCACCGACCTGCTGAACCGGCTGGTTAACGACCCGTCCAATCTGCCGAGAAACCTGCTGCACGAAGCCGAGTACCCCTCGCTGGAGAGAAGCCGGAACCTGACGCACCTGCTGGTTGGCTTTCTGAGCCGTGATGTTATCCTGCTGATGCAGACCATCGGCGAGGTTGCCGATGAATTTTCCTGCAACGCCTTCGTCGTCGGCGGCTTTGTCCGGGATCTGCTGCTGAAAAAACCGAACATGGACCTTGATTTCGTCGTTGAAGGGGACGGTATCACCTTTGCCAAAAAACTCGCCGAACGGCTGGGCGGCCGGGTACGGATTCATGAACGTTTCGGCACCGCAGCCATCATCCTGTCCAGCGGACTGAAGCTTGACATAGCCACGGCGCGACTCGAATATTACGAGTATCCGGCGGCACTTCCCACGGTGGAGCTGTCATCCATCAAGCTCGATCTCTACCGGCGCGACTTCACGGTCAACGCCATGGCCATCCAGCTCAATCCGGCCCATTTCGGCAAACTCATTGATTTCTTCAACAGCCAGAACGACTTGAAGCAGATGGCCATCAAGGTCCTTCACAACCTCAGTTTTGTCGATGATCCAACCCGCATCTTCAGGGCGGTCCGCTTCGAGAACAGGATGGATTTCATCATTGTCAAGCATACCGAACGTCTTATCCGCAACGCCGTCAGGATGAACCTGTTCGGCAAGGCCGATGACCCGCGTTTTTTCACGGAATTGAAACTGCTGCTCAACGAGGAAAACGCCTCCCCCGCCCTGGAGCGACTGGCGGAGTTCGGGCTCTTTGCCTACCTCTGGCCGGATCTGCAGCCGCACCTGGAAATGGACCGGAGGTTCAAGCATTGCCTCGAACAGGTCCAGCGTTCCCTGTCCTGGTTCAAGCTCCTCTATATCAGCGACGAATTCGAGCCCTGGATTGTCTATCTGCTGGCAATCATGAACCGCTCCCCAATCAAGGTGCTGATCAATTTCTGCAACCGTTTCCAGCTGCCGGCAAAACAAAAAGAGTTCCTTATCAACGAAAAAAATGTGGCCGACAAAACGGTGAATTTCCTCTCCCGCAGGGGCGGGTTGAAGAACAGTGAAATTTTTACCGCGCTGAGGGCACTGAGCATAGAAGGTCTGCTCTACCTGATGGCGGTAGCCCGGAAATCGGAGGTGAAAAAGGCGGTCTCATCGTATGTGACGTCACTCAGGCTGGAAACACCGCTGCTCAACGGGGAAGATCTGAAAAGGCTCGGCTACCTGCCGGGGCCGCTGTTCAAGGAAATTATTGACTCGCTGCTTCTGGCCCGGCTCGACGGTACGACCAAAAGCAAAAAAGATGAACTCGAGCTGCTCAAGGAGCAGTATCCGCTCGTCCCGCCAACCGCACAGCAATAAGAATCACCACCTTATCCAGCCGATGAGAAGCAGCTCCGCGACAACAGAACCTCCTTGCAGCGGGGCTACCAATGCTTACTGGTATAAGTGGCAATAACAAAACAGAAACACAAAAAAATAACCCGGACATCATGGATACCATCAGCAATATCATTATCATGGCACCCCCGCTCCTGCTGGCCCTCACCCTGCACGAATACGCCCATGGCTATGTGGCCTTCCGCCTCGGGGACCCGACGGCCTATAACGCCGGCAGGCTGACGCTTAACCCGCTGAGCCATCTGGACCCTATCGGTACCATCGCCTTTTTCATTATCAAGTTCGGCTGGGCCAAACCGGTTCCGGTCAATCCGATCTATTTTCGTGAACCGCGCCAGGGCATGCTCTGGGTAGCACTCGCCGGGCCGGTAACAAACCTGGTACTGGCCGTTATCAGCGCCATCCTCCTGCGGGTGACGATTTTCACCGGCCAGGCCCTGCCCTACTCGCCCATGTTGGAAGCGGTCCTGGTCCCCTTCTATTACATGCTTGTCACCAGTGTCTGGATAAACCTGGTGCTCTGCATCTTTAACTTTTTACCCATACCGCCGCTCGACGGCAGCCGGATTGTCGCCGGCCTGCTGCCGGAAGAGATGGCCCGGCAGTATGCCTCCATTGAGCGGTACGGGTTCATTATCATCCTGATCCTTGCTTTTTCCGGGATACTGGGCAAGGTTATCTTCCCGATCATCCGCTTCGCCAACAACCTGCTCCAGGTGTAAACCGGCAGAGTCAAGGCTTCTGCAGTGGTTCCCGATTTGTCATGGCCGCGCATCGCTCTATGCGCAGTTTGGGGCGTGATTCAGGCAAATAAATGACTTGCCTAAGAATCTTTAAAATGACAAGATGTTACCATGACAAAGCAGATCACATGCCTGTTCATGGTGACGTTTCTCGTTTTTGGCGCCCCGCTTTTTTCCCAAGCCAGCACCATCAAGGTCGGCTATAACGACACCCCGCCCATCGGATTCGCCGGGACGGACGGCGAGGTGAAAGGCGTTTTCGCCGACGTGTTGAACCTGATCGCACAGAAGGAAGGCTGGACGCTTGCCTACCTGCCCGGAACCTGGCAGGAATGCCTGAACAGACTTGAAAATACGCAGATCGATCTGCTCATCGCCATCGCCAAGTCGGAGGAGCGTGATCTTCTTTATGACTTCAACAAAGAGCCGGTCATTGCCAACTGGGGCATCATCTATACCCGCGCAGGCGATGAACTGTTATCAACCATGGAGCTTGGCCAGCGGAAGATCGGGGTTGTCAAGGCAGATATCTTCTACCTCTCTTTTCAGGCAATCGCCAGGCAACTGGGGATTGCACCGGAATATGTCGAGGTCGGCTCCTTTGCTGAAATTGTCGAGATGCTGGACACCCGCAGGGTTGATGCCGGTATTCTGCCCCGTATTTTCGGCACCTACCATGAACGCTCGCACCCGATCAGCAAAAGCAGTATCAGCTTTCACCCGGCGGACCTCTATATTGCCGCCCCAAAGGGATGGAGTCAGGACCTCCTCGCAGCCATTGACCGAAATCTTCTGAGTCTGAAGCAGAACAGGAACTCCGGCTACTATCATTCACTTGACCGATGGATAGAGGGGGTCAACCGGGTGGCCTTCCCGCCGTGGCTTCAGCCGTTGTGGGTGCTCGCTTTTCTCGGGGGTTTTATCGCTTTCATTCTGCTCGGCAATATTATTTTACGACGGCGGGTGAGCAGCAGAACGGCAGCACTGGAGCGGACAATTTCGGCCAAGGAGCAGATTGAAAGCGAGTTGAAGATCGCGCATGAAATCCAGATGCAGAGTATTCCCGCCATTTTTCCGCCATTCCCGGACCGGGATGATCTCGATATCTATGCCATCCTGCAGCCGGCACGGGAAGTCGGCGGCGACTTCTACGATTTCTTCTTTCTCGACGATACCAGGATCTGCCTGTTCATCGGGGATGTTTCCGGCAAGGGCGTGCCCGCCGCCCTTTTTGTCTCTGCGGTGAAGACCCTGACAAAGGCCACGACCAAACTCACCCACCATCCGGCCACACTGCTGACCATGGTAAACCAGGAGCTGGTGCCGGGCAACGAGTCCTGCACCTTCGTCACGCTTTTCTTCGGCATCCTGAACCTTTCAAATGGCGAACTCATCTATACCAACGCCGGTCATAATGCACCGCTGCTGCTGCGAAGCGACGGTACTGCCGAATATTTCCCGGAATCAAACAGCACCATTGTCGGCATCGATGCGGAGGCCCGGTACCGGGAATCGACCGTCATGCTGTCGCCGGGCGAGATCATTTTCCTTTATACCGACGGCATCACCGAGGCTTCCAGCAGCGATGAAGAACTGTTCACGGAAGAACGGCTGGAACGCGAGATAACCGCTTTTCCGAGAAACTCGATGGAGTCGCTGGTAAAGAGCATGCAGGAGCGTATTGAACGCTTTTCTGAAGGGATGCCCCAGACCGACGATATAACCATCCTGGCACTGCGCTATTTCGGCCTGGAAGGCTCTCTCGGCAGTATCACCAACGTTGATCTGGAAAACGACCTGACAGAACTTGAACGGCTGGCCAAAATCGTCACCCACTACGGTAACGTCCACTATATCAGCGACGAGGTTGTCGGCGACATACAACTGGTACTCGAAGAAATCATTGCAAACATCATTCTCTATGGTTATGACGATGAGCGGAGCCATCTGATCAACGTCCTCTTCAACCTGGAAGGTCCTGCCCTGCACATAACCATCACCGATGACGCGAAGCCTTTTAATCCCCTGGAAAGCGCTGAACCGGATATCGATTCGCCCTTCGAGGAAAGGGAAATTGGCGGTTTGGGCATCTTCCTGTCACAGAAGTTCATGGATGAACTGGATTATGAACGGCGTGACGACAAAAATATCCTGTCGATGAGAAAGAACCTTTTGCGCAAGAAACCTGTTCTCGATGCATGAATGGAGGCCACCTTGAATAATCAACAACCAATCGATGGTACCAGGAGGGAATTATGACTCTGACTGTAGATGCGTACGAAAAGATCGAAAATGTCTTTGTTATCGCGCCGGCAGGGAAAATCGACATCACCACCTGCGCAGTTCTTGAGCAGAACGTCGACGACATTCTGGAGCGTTATCCGAAGCATCTGATCTTTGACATGCAGGAGGTCAGCTACATCAGCAGTGCTGGGATACGCATCATTCTGAAGGCACACAAGGCGATGAAGCAAAGAGGCTGGAAAGTGAATCTTCTCCACCTCCAGCCCCAGGTCAAGAAGGTGTTCGACATCATCAAGGCCTTGCCGAAGGAACAGATATTCAGTAATATCGAAGAATTGGATGCCTATCTTGACCGTATCCAGAGCAATGCCCTGAAGTAAGCGGAAGCGGCCGTTACACGGCCGGTGGTCTACCATTTCCTTGCGGTAAAAGCAGCCGCTTTCACGATAATTATCGATGAA
>JAHEMX010000170.1 GCA_024643445.1 Desulfobulbaceae bacterium
GGTGGAAAACCGGAACATGTCAGGCGGCGTCGCAAACGGCAACATAATATCGACACCAGCAGACCTCACACAATGGATCAAACTTCTCATAACGGGAAAAGCAGGCATCGCCCAGCAATACGTTGCTATGATGATGGACTGTACCATACCGGAGAAAAGTGAATTTTGTTACGGGCTTGGATTGTACAAATACAGACTTTTCGGCTATGGGCATACCGGCGGCACCGACGGTTTCCTCTCGTTCATGACGTATGACCCGGATCACGACGTTTCGACGACGGTCTTCTTTACCCTGTATAACGGGAATGATATTATCGGTGAATTTACGCGCAGTTATTTTATGGTGCTGGACGCAAAAGCGTTGCTAGGTTTTACGAGCGACTGAGGTGATAGGAATTCGCTTTTAAGGCACTGCTGAAAAAACCCTGCTCAACCTCGAATAAGCGTCGTCCACGCAAGAAACATGCACCCCAGTCAACCGTTAGGGAACAGGAATTTGCAGGAAACCTGGAAAGGGAGGGACAGTATACTTAATTCCTCTTCTGTTTCTAGTTCTATGACCGGTGACGAATGCCTCGATCATACAGATAAGTAAACTGTCCCTTAATCATTCTGTGACCAACCTTTTATAATGGAGCAGAAACTCCTATTATGGCGAGCGATTAACCGCCATTATGGTATTTTAAGATAAAAATGGGACAGCAGCATTCACCCGACCAGTTCGCGGCGCCTGATACAGACGTCGCAGGCAGGATCGATTGGCATTAACTAGGATACAACCATGTCACTGGAAGCGGTAAAGCAGTATTTTGCACAATACGATATGGAGCATCGAATCATGGTGCTGGAACGTTCTACCGCAACCGTTGAAGAAGCGGCAAAAGCGCACCGGGTCGACCCGGACCAGATAGGAAAAACATTAGCCTTTAAACTGGGCGAACAGCCTATTTTAATCGTCGTTGCCGGAAACGCAAAAATAGATAACAGAAAATACAAGAGCGTCTTTGCCAAAAAAGCAAAAATGTTGAATCAAAATGAGGCATTGGAGTATACGGGGCATGCAATTGGGGGTGTCTGCCCCTTTGGTTTAAGCGGACCGATTGACGTCTATCTGGATATAACGTTAAAAAAGTATTCAGAAATCATTCCCGCCGCGGGCTGCCACAACTCATCAATACGCCTCTCCATTGATGAACTGGAAAGGTTTTCAAATTATAAAAGCTGGGTAGATGTCTGCAAATAAGATGAATCTGCACGCATAACCTGCACCAACAGATTACCTGTAACGAAGGTGAGGAATCGGACCAAAGTGAAAGACTCGGTTACACAAGCAAATCCGGTGGATGAGGAGAAAAGCGATTCAGTCAAATTTGATGCGATGGTCATCAACGAAGTGCAGCTCATCCTGGCTGAAAAACGTACATCTCTCGCCGTGCTGAGGACGGGCATAGCCGTTTTGGCTCTGCCCTTGTCGATCACCGGCCTGCTGATTGCCACTTCAAGATATTATGATACGCTGCATGTTCTGCATCTGCTGATTCCGCTGGGAGCCATCAATCTTGCCCTGCTTGTTTTTGGTGCCTGGCTGGTTTTCCGCTCGATCATCCGGATGCACCATTATGATGTCATGGTTCGCCAGATCAAACGAAAACACAGTCTCATTGGAGAATTTATCGATTAAGGGTATCTTGAACCATTGCCATTTCGGAAAGCAGCTGGTGCAGGCCTGAAAACGGAGCCCTCTTTTTCCCGAGAACCGGCAGGCCGGTTTTTTCTGACTGAACTCGATTACATGCAGAGATAGAGCGTGAAGCCCTTTCTCTCAACCTCAACGTGCAGGGGGAGATCATGAGCGATATTCATAGAAAACCCATCGGTGAGCGCATTGACTGGCTGTTCGAGCTCGCCCATCGCCACGGTAAAACGTTTCGAGGTCCGGAAGCATGGCTGGCACGCGAACGGTACCTATCCGAACACCCCACCGCAATAGCGGTTCTGAAATGCATGGACGGCCGCATCAATATTCCGGTAGCAACCAATACTCCCCCCGGCATTCTCATGCCCTTCCGCAATCTCGGCGGCATATTCGATCTCGGCTGGCCGTACCTTGGAGAGGTGCTGGCGCATCACGTCTTGCGCATGACGGGCAGCGGCCGGCGCGTGCTCTTCCTCATTACCTATCATTTTTCCAAGGGCAACCCGCTGCGCGGCTGTGCCGGCTTCAATTTCGAAACGGCAGCGGCAATTACCCATACCCGTGAAATCCGCCGGCAGGTCGAACACATTTTCGGCAGCGGTCACAACACGGTTTATCCACTGGTATGCGGATTTGAAACCGATGACGAAGCGTTGCTGATCCACGGCAGCGATGATACCGTGCTTGACCTCTCCGGTTTTTCCGCGTCGGACGCAACCACTCTGGAACCGCGCCTGGCCGCGCTGCTTCCCGATATGTCGGCACGGATGCGCGCCGATCTCCTGCCGCTGCTGCACGGCAACCTTGAACACATCGCCCAGGTGCGTGAACAGGCGCGGCTGCACGAACGCATGATCGATATAGAACACCGGGAATGGATGATCTGTCTTGGACGCGGATTCGACTTCCTGCATACCCCCAATGTGGCGCTTATCATTGGTCCCTACAGTCCGGATCTCGCCGATCCTCTGCGCAAAGCCGCGTCGATTATCGAGAACAACATGAAGACCGGGCGCATCCCGGATGATGGTTTTCTGCTGCTGACCTCCGTACCGTACGATGAGATCGGCGTAGACCGCGCGCGCGCCGAACTGAAGTCGCATTTTCTTTCCCGCTTCGCAGCCGACGTGCTGAAAAACGAATTCGCGGCACTCGCCGGAAAGATGTTCAAACACAACGCGGTGCTGGACTGGAGCTCACGCTACCTTGAACTGATCGACGACAGCCGCGAGAGGGTGAGCCGGTGAGCTCCCGGCCCTCTTCCTAACGGAAAAAAAGCACGTCGCCGACAGCGCTGGAAACCCAGGAGGAAATTGTGTCAGAATTAAAAAGAATCGCCCTTCTTATTGACTGTGACAATGTCAGTCACAATGCTATTGAAGGAGTGCTGGAAGAACTTGCAAAGTACGGCATGGTGAATGTTCGACATGCTCACGGCAACTGGAAAAGCCCGTCACTGTCCGGATGGATCGAGAGATTGCATCCGCACGCCATAAGACCCATGCAGCAATTTGCCTACACCAAAGGGAAAAATGCGACGGATGCGGCCATGATTATTGATGCCATGGACCTGCTTTACAGCAACAACGTCGACGCATTCGCCCTGATGACCAGTGACAGTGATTTCACGCCTCTTGTCCTGAGAATCCTGGAGAGCGGATTGCCTGTTTATGGGTTTGGCGAAAAGAAAACCCCGCAACCTTTTGTGGATGCCTGCTCTCCCTTCATCTATACGGAGAACCTTATTCCCGAAGAGGAGAAAACCGATAAATCACAGACAACAAAGAAAAAAACCAGAAACGAGTTAAGGAAGGATACCGCACTGGTCAGGTTGCTGAGAACGGCTGTCGAGCAGACATCAGGAGATGACGGCTGGGCCCATATGAGCCAGGTCGGTCATTACGTATCCAACAACAGTTCCTTTTCCGCCATCAACTATGGCTATAAAAAGTTGAGTGAATTAATGAGAGCTAGCGAGCTGTTCGAATTTGAAATGAGACATGACGGCTCGGCCATGTATATCAAAGACGCACGAAAATAAGGCTTTATCAATGCCGCAGGGCGGAACAGATGCATATGCTGCGGCAACTCCACGCCAGGAGAAACTCCATAGGAAAGCAGGATGAATCATCTCTTCATAGGCAATAAAAACTATTCGTCATGGTCACTTCGACCGTGGCTGCTCCTCAGGGAAAAGGGCATACCATTCAGCGAAACAAGGATCCCCCTGTACCAGGAGGACAGTGAAAGAGCATTATTGCAGCATTCACCATCCGGGAAAGTGCCCGCCTTTGTCCATCACGGTTTTACCGTGTGGGATTCCCTGGCCATCTGTGAATATATTGCAGATATCTACCCGGAAAAAAAGTGCTGGCCCGAAGCTGTTGATGCCAGGGGATTTGCACGTTCGATCAGCAATGAAATGCATTCCGGTTTCTTTGCCATAAGAAACAACCTGCCGATGAATTGCCGGACAAAGATGCAATTTAAAGACATCACGGAGGAGCTGAGTTACGAGATAGCGCGCATATGCGAAATATGGCGTACGTGCAGAGAAAGGTTCCCGGCTGCGGGAGACTTCCTCTTTGGCCCATTTTCAATTGCAGATGCGATGTATGCTCCCGTCGTTTTGCGATTCCAGAGTTATGGCATCAGCGTCGGAACTGCAGAACAGGACTATATGGCCGCCGTTCTGTCTCTGGACGGTCTTCAAAGCTGGATTGCAGCGGCAATAGCAGAAAGGGAAGTTATTACCGACGCCGAGATCGAGGCCTACGGATAAAACTGATCGCATCAACCGGCCAGTACCGGCCGCAGGAAGGGTCAAACAGCCGTTCTTCGCCCGGTTGGACCACCGGTACGCCTTGGCTATGCTGTTCCCGTCCGTTTTTCCTGCCGGTTGAATGACGGATCTGAACCCTATGTTTTTCAGACTTCTCCTGCTATACTATTGAACCATGAAACATCAGCCAGCATTATTTCTTGTCGTTCTTTTTCTCAGCTCTTGTGCCACCAGTCCTACCGGCCGCTCGCAGCTGATGATCGTTTCACCCGAGCAGGCCATCAGCGCCTCCCGCCAGGCTTATGTACAGACGCTTCAACCCCTGGCAAAAGAGGGCAAGATCGACGCCGACCCGCTCATGGCGGAGCGGGTTCGTTATGTTTCCGGCAGAATCATCGGGCAGGCCGTCATGCTCTTCCCTCACACCGGGTCCTGGGACTGGACGGTGAAAGTCATTAACGACCCGAAGACGGTCAACGCCTGGTGCATGGCCGGTGGAAAGATTGCGGTCTACAGTGGTCTCATCATCAAGCTCAATCCGACCGATGACGAACTGGCCCAGGTAATGGCCCACGAGATTGCCCATGCACTGGCCAACCACAGCGCAGAAAAGATGTCCGTGGCACTGGCTTCACAGATCGGTATCATGGGCGTTGCCGTCGCCACGGCAAACAGCGATTACGGCAGCGCCGCCATGACCGGCAGTGTACTGGCCGCGGCCCTGGCCGTACAACTGCCTAACAGTCGGACTGCTGAAACGGAAGCCGACCAGATCGGTATTGAACTTGCCGCCCGGGCCGGTTACAATCCCTATGCTGCGGTCTCATTATGGCAGAAAATGGAGCAGGTCGGCAGCAGAAGCCCTGTTGAATTTCTCAGCACCCACCCGTCACCGGGCAACCGGCAGGCGGCCTTGCTCAGCCTGGCTCCAAGATATATGGCATTCTACCAGGATCGCAGCTATCGTCCGATGTACCTGTTCAGGCAGTAATCGACCTAATTAATTATGCCCCGTGCATGCCTTATGCAGATCATAACGACGCATAAAAATACCGATTTTGATGCCCTGGCCTCGGTAATTGCCGGCACCATGCTCTATCCCGGCTCCGTCGGCGTTGTTCCAAAATCCGTCAACACCAATGTCGCCAAATTTCTCTCGACGCATAAAACGGCATTTAACATCGTCCTGCCCAAAGAGATAGATCACGCTAAGGTCAGGCGGCTGATCGTGGTCGATACCGACCAGTGGCGCCGCCTTGAACATATGGAGCGGCTGAGGAAGCGCACTGATCTTGAAATTATCCTCTGGGACCATCATCAAAATGGCGGAGATATCGATGCAGACTGGCGTTGCCAGGAGAATGTCGGCGCAACGGTTACCCTGCTGATCAGGGAGATGAAACGACGGGAAATGGAGCTCAATCCTCTTTTCTCCACGGTCCTGCTCATCGGGCTCTACGAGGATACCGGGCATCTCAGCTACCCTTCCACCAAACCGGAGGATGCAGCGGCGGCGGCATACCTGCTGGAAAACGGAGCTGATCTCAACGTTGCCTCGGTATTTTTGAATCCGCCTTACGAAGAAGGACAGCGGGATATCCTTTTCATGATGATGCAGGAGACTGAAAAGGTTGTGCACAACAACTGCACGATCGGCATCAATATCCTGAAGCTCAAGCAGAAGGTGCCGATGCTGGCCTCCATCGTTTCCACGTATCGTAAAATCATCAGTGCAGATGCGGTCTTCATCATCTTCGTAAACGACGAGAAAAGCTGTACCGTCATCGGCCGCAGCGGGGTAAACCGTATAGATATCGGTGGCATCCTGAAACGATTCGGGGGAGGAGGACATCCGGCAGCCGGTTCTGCAACGGTCAAGACGACAGACTATTCCCCCCGTAAACTCAAAGCAAAAATAATCGAAGCGCTCAAGGAAAACCGGGTCGGCGGGGCAACTATTGCAGACCTGATGTCATTCCCGGTGACAATCGTTCCGGCAGACACTCCCATGTCCACCATTCGCGATCTCATGCAGGAGAAAAAAATCAGGGGGATACTTGTTGGCGACGAGTATAACCTCGAAGGTATCATCGTGCTCTGGGATCTCAAGAAGTTGAAGTGGGAAAAGCACTGGTCCCGCCCGGTCAAGGCCTACATGGCGCGAAAGATATCGACAATACCTCCTGACCTGCAGCCCTCACAGGCTGCCCAGTTGATGGTCAAGGAAAATATCGGCCACCTGCCGGTGGTCTATGAAGGGAAAGTGATCGGCATTGTTACCAGGACGGACATACTCACCTATTTCTACGGCCTGCTCCCTGAATAGGGGACGGCCAGCCTGCCATGCTGCACTCAGGAGATCTTCTTATCCTTTGCCTTGCGGTTTTTCTTCTGGCACGGCGGGCAGATACCGCTGAATTCAACCCGATATCCGGTAATCTGATATTTCGGGGGCAGAGATAATGACGAGACGCTGATCAATCCGCGTTCCAGGCTGATATTATCGACACGATGGCACTGCACGCAGAAGATATGATCATGCGCTTCGATGTCATAATCAAATCGTTTCTGTCTTCCGCTGATCTCTATCTTGGCAATAATACCCGCCTCAGACAGGGTTTCGAGGTTACGATACACCGTTGCCAGGCTGATACGCGGCATGAATTTCTTGACACGGCCATAAAGTTCATCTGCCGTCAGATGCTGCCTGCTTTTGCGGAGTTCATTAAGAATGATCTCTCTCTGGTTTGTCATTCTCAGTTGCATCTTCCACCCCTTATTAATAATGGTTTTCAATCCTAACTGATACTATTTTACCTGTCAACTCCGATATAAAAGGTAACGCCTCAGGCGCAGAAACGGTAAAGCGACAGAACAGACGACGCAAAAATGAGATTTGACAACCGGACAGCCTCGCCAAAAGGTGATTCCTGTCTCCACGTAACAAAATCATGACCGTATAAATGTTATACTAAGGTCATTAACGTTCTGTTTTTTCTACAAAAGAAAAAGGAGACGACGATGACCGAAGAATTCGCTGTTTCAAAA
>JAHEMX010000665.1 GCA_024643445.1 Desulfobulbaceae bacterium
TGTTCGTCAATTTTGCTTCGGGACTGGTCTTGTACTGGTTTATCAACAATCTCCTCTCAATACTGCAGCAATACCTGATCAACCGGCAGAGAAAACCGTCCCCTGCCGCCGCGTGACAGGCATCAAATTGATAACGTAGACATGCTTGATAGAAGAGGAAGAACATTACTCAGGATTAACCGATGTCACCGGATATAAAAAGCTTTTACGGCAAAGATGTCGCCTCCGCCATGAAGGAGGCGTGTGAAACCCTTGGCGTTGCCCAGGAGAATCTGACAATAGAGGTAGTGGAAACCGGTTCAGCGGGAATATTTGGCCTGATCCGTAAAAAAGCCCATATCAGGGTTTCTATCCAGGATCAGGAACAGCCACCCCCCCAAAAAACAAAAAGACCCCCAAAACCCAGAGCGAAACCGACACCGAAAAACAGGGCTGTTGCCCCGAAACAGCAGGAGGAGCAGGCAAAAAAGGTTGTACCGGTCAATGAAAACGCGTCTTTTCGCGATGATGATGAAGCGGATCCGGAAATCGATGGTGTGGCAGGAGATGAAAACCAGCGACAGGTCGTTGCGCTGTCCACCGAAACCATTGATCTCATCACCAGCGAACTGAGCCAGATTCTGGAACTGATGGGCTGTCCTTCCAAGGTCACGGTCAAGGATGTCGCCGGTACCGCGCAGTGCAATGTCAGCTCCGATCATGAGGAACTGCTGGTTAGCCAGGAAGGCAAGACACTGGATAGCCTGCAATACCTGCTTCGAAAAATTATTTCAAAGAAACTGCCGGGCAGAGTGCAGCTTACCATTGATGTCGGCAACTATCGGGAACAGCGATATCAGCAGTTGCAGGCACTTGCCCTTGAATACAGTGCTCTGGTCAAGGAAAACGGCAAGACCCAGGTCATCTCGTCACTCAATCCATCCGAGCGCAGGGTTGTCCACGTCGCACTGCAGGAAGACCCGGAGGTCAGGAGCAGAAGCATCGGAGAAGGATTATTCAAGAAGGTACTGATCTACAAACCCGGGAAAAGCCGTAAAAATAACAGTCGCAAGCGGCCTCGAGGAAAATCTCCCAAAAAGGACAATGGCAGCCAGCACAATGAGAACGAGTAATTTCGGCCTGTTCGATACAGGACCGATTCGAGCCGTCAAACAGATGATGCAGTAACCGCAGGCCGGACACGATAGTCTCCGGCCTGTTCTTTTTTAAAAGGCCGTTGCCGATGAGCAGCAGAGACACCACCGAAACCACCATTTGCGCCATTTCAACCCCGCCGGGGGCCGGGGGAATCGGGATTATCAGGCTCAGTGGACCGGATTCCCTAACTATCCTCAAACAGGTATACCGGCCTGCGGCAGCCAGCTGTTCATTTGATTCACACCGTCTCTATTACGGCACGATTGTCAATCCCGCAGATGAACATCTGCTCGACGAAGTCCTGGCCGTTTACATGGCGAATCCTCGAACTTACACCCGGGAAGATGTCGTTGAAATCCATTGCCATGGTGGGTTTCTGGTACTGCAGTCGGTGCTCGAACTGCTGGTAAACCGGGGTGCGCTCATCGCCCAGCCGGGTGAGTTTACCAAACGGGCGTTTCTCAACGGCCGCATCGACCTGACCCAGGCTGAGGCGGTGATAGATATCCTCTCGGCCCGAACCCGCAAAGGCGTCGATCTCGCTCTTGAACAGATGAGCGGGGCTCTTTTCAATCGCGTGGACGCGATGCGGTGTGCTCTCGTCACCATCAGGGCCACACTTGAAGTGGCGATAGATTTCCCGGAAGAAGATGTGGAAATTATCGACCATTCCGGCCTGCTTGAGCAGCTGCGCCGCGAAGTGCTTCTGCCCCTCGAGAACTTGCTAGCAAGCGCTGACAGCGGCCGCATTGTCCGGGAAGGGGTATACGTGGTTATCGTGGGGCTTCCCAATGTCGGGAAATCAAGTCTTCTCAACACCATACTGCAGGAAGAACGCGCCCTTGTCACCGCTATCCCCGGTACCACCCGGGACACTATTGAAGAGTATGTCGATGTTCACGGGATCCCCGTCAAAATAGTTGATACCGCCGGCATTCGCGAT
>JAHEMX010000666.1 GCA_024643445.1 Desulfobulbaceae bacterium
GTGCCGCAGTTTAACAGCTGGGCAGATATCCAGCTGGTCAGCTACACCCCGGTAGAAGATGCGGTCTATCCATTTCTGCCTGCGTCAAATCCACTTATGCCCGGATATAAACCATTTCAAGCCATGAAGCGGACGCAACAGCACCTGACCGAAGGTCTGTTATCTAACGCCCACAGCAGCTATACATTAACCGAGTTTAATGATATCAAAGCCGGTCAGGTAGTTAAAGTCAAAGACCCGCAGCAGCCTTCCCCCTCCACATCTTCTCTCAATAAGGGGGTGATCCTGGGCAGTGAATGGGAACGGGGCCAGCAGACCATGCACAGCGAGAGCTGGAATGGAAAAGGATTTACTTACTACCAGGCGCTGCTGGAAGATGTCGCCTCCTACGGCAGACGGCTGGCGGCAACTATTTCGTTTACCCTGTATCATGAAGACGTCATCAAATATGCAGAAGAGGGGTACCGCAAGCTTGACATGACCGGGACAGAAGGCCCTCTTACCATAAAATCCACAAAGATTCCCGGCACGCATTTTTACAAGGTTGATATTATCCTGACAGACAGCGGAGATTGGGTTCAGGAGGTCAATCTGGTGGCATACCTGTATGTGAACTGATGAGATTCGCTCCCACACAAGGAATCGACGCTCGATTTGGCTTATATGTTTTCGTTGAAGAAGGAGGAGTTACTAATGAAAAACGAATCTTCTACCAGCAATCTTCTTTCGTGTTTTTTCGCCGCCGGTGTCACCTTATTGCTGCTCTGTTTTGCTGAACCCGCATTGTCGGCTCCGCAAGTAGGCGGCGCCATAGCAACCCCCGGAGGGCAGGTTGCCGCAACGCCTATCTCTATCCCCCGGCCTATCAGGCTTGAGAAAATAACGCAACTGTCAGACATACAACAGTCGAACCAGGGTGCCGTCATGAGCCAAACAATACCTCCCGGCGGCGGGCAGGAGACGATTGCAGCCTGTGAACTGGTGGCTATACGGGGCAGGGAAATTACCCTGCGCCTGCATTATCGCATCAACCCGTCAAGAACGCAGCCGATCTATGCGGGAGCCTGGCTCTATGACGCCTCCAGAAAGAGCATCGATGCCGGGTATAAACCGGTTGCCATCGGTGCATTGCCAGATGGCAGCGTGGACGTAGTGCTGGTACTCCCGGAACAAGATTTCCGTTCTGCCTATGTGATGACCTTTCTGATGGAAGCGAGTCAGCCGGTTTTCGTTAACGGTCGTTTTAAAATGGCCTACCACTGGAACGGTGAAATACTGAGCGCCGCGGGTGCTGTTCCGGCAGCCTCGCAACCGCCGAGTAACACAGCCTTTTGCAAAGAATATGCTGAAACTGCGGTGACCCAGTACAACGATGCCATAGCCAATAATCTCCCCGGTATCGTTGCACCAGTCTGGAGCGGCGATGTCCAGGGACATTACAACTGGTGCCTCGGGGTCCCGCGGGAGAACGCCAACCAGGGAACGGCGCTGCGGCAGGGGCATCTCGATCGCTACAAAGTCATCGGCCAGAAAGGGTCAATGCAGCAGAAAGGTATCGATAATACAAATCAGAAAGCCGTTCAACCCATGGGCAAAGCGATGGTTATAAAACCGGTGCCCACGAAGAATTTAGACCCGGGTCGGGGACCATGAGTCGACTCTGATGCGAGAGGCGGGCAGAAAGAAGATGCTGAAACCCCTGCTGAAAGTTATTTCAGCCTCCCTTTTTTCTGTTGCGGCATGGGGAACGCTATCGTGGGCGGCAGCAGACGATCCGAATCGGTATACCTACCCCGCCGAGTGGGAACCCCACGACGCAATCTGGATCGGCTTCAGAACAGCCTCGGAAGGCATCGTCCACGAACCGCTCCTGCAGCAGATGCTGGCGGCGCTGTCACCTCATGTGCCGGTCAAAATCATGGTAGAAAACCGAAGTCTGCTCCCCGAAGGAGAATCATATTTTTCCCTGATAGGGTTGAATCCTTCTGCCTTCACCATCATTGAACAGGACCCGGTTGATTTCTGGTTCCGTGACCCTGGCCCACTCTTTCTGGTGACAAATAAAGGTCAACTTGGGGT
>JAHEMX010000667.1 GCA_024643445.1 Desulfobulbaceae bacterium
GGCACCTGGGGTTTGGAGGTCTTGCCAGCTCCATACAGGGTTGGCGCCTGTACCGCGGCCGGCGTCGGAGTCTGAACTACCACCTGATCCGGCACCTGGGGTTTGGAGGTCTTGCCAGCTCCATACAGGGTTGGCGCCTGTACCGTGGCCGGAGTCGGGGTCTGCACCACCTGCTGCTGGGCGAGGGGCGGGGTCTTAATATCTATCGGGGGAGGCTCGTTATATCCTTGAGGTTGTTGGGTTCCGCCTCCCACAGCAGGATGTGTTCCGGAAGGCTCATCAGGATGTTTCCACCAAGCAGTTCCTTGATTAACATTCCCTTGCCTGTCCGGGCCGCCAACATGTGCAGTGCGCGTCTGCATTTCACGCGGCGGTTGATCTTGCGGATTAAAAGAATTCACCCGGCTTTCATAGTATTTATCTTTTTTCGGGGGTTCAACGAAACCGAAGTTTTGTACCTGCTGTGCATCACCGGTCGTACCGGTCTGACCGGAAGACTTGTAATCGGCTTTCTTTTGCAAACTGTTCTGCATCGCTGTCGCCGCCGGCTTGCTCTCTTTACTTGCCGGTTTGTTTTCCTGAAGGACAACGCCCGGTTCATGGGTGCTCAAAGCTCCCAACTGATCAGCGCCATTTGAATGTGCCTGTCCGCCGAGATCTGCAGGCTTAGATTTTTGTTTCTTTTGATCGGTCTTCTGCGAAACCGTTGCCGGGCAGTCCTTGGGGTTGGCATTTATGTCACAGATGGCGGCGGAGGCTGAGGACGTAACCAGCAGAGAAAAGACTATTATCGCCGCATAGGGTATTGTGAAACATCTCATATTCATATCTCCTAGAAAAGATAGGCAAGGCGCACCCAGCCCCGGAAATCGCTTGCGCCCTCGTCATCAAGCAGGCTGGCAGGAATCTCGTTGTCCACCTGCCAGCCGAGAATTCCCTGCAGGCTGAAATGCTCCCAGGTCTGACTCAATCCGCAGCCGACCGATTGCACGTGGAAACTGTTGTCAATAGCCCCGGGCACGGGAAAGCCGTCAACGACAGCGACCGTATGGGTGGTGATCCTGCCATAGTCATAATAAACGGAAAGCTGCAATTTTCCCTCCCATGGCGGATAAGGGATGTTGTAGCGCAGATCGATATGGGTCATCCAACCCTCGTCGCCGAAGACATCGCCCGTATCATATCCAGGAAAATTGTAGGGCCCCCCAAAGGAGATAGACTGGGACGGGTCCATGTTTTTCGAGGCGATCTGTCCATTTACGGCGGCATAGGCCTGCAGGTTGCCGAACAGGTTCTGCAGGCGGGTCAGGCTGAAGGTTACCCGGGTGAATCCTCCCTGGGTATCTGCGTGTGCAGCGTCGTACTCGTTGAAGGGTTCGTAATCATCCAGATTTACATTGCCGATGTAGCCTTCAACCCGCGCGGTGGTAACGCCGCCTCCGAGAAGGGAATCGGTCATATCACCAAGGACACGCAAGCTGCCGATATCCAGCTTGCGATCAGTAATCGTGCCCAGGTCGTTCTCATCCTTCAGGGCTGAATGGGTGTAATAAATCTCAGAATAGAGATTGCGCAAACGGGATCGGATGAGGGGATACTGGAGGTAAACAGAGGCGTCCATGCCAGTTCCGCGGAGGTTGTAGGTCGTATCGGTTGCATAGTCGAGATAGTCGGCTGTGACCCCGCCGCGCAGCCCGTTGGGATACAGCAGGAAATTGACATCCGCATAGCCGAAGATGGTGCCCAGATCGCTGACATTTCCTCCGACCGTCACTTTTTCCGCATGACCGGTGGGGCTGTTCAGCTGTGCCAGACCGCCCCAAAGGTTGCGGCCGGTGGTTATGCTGCCGAAATTGTCATAATAGAGATTGCCGGTAAGCAGGTTGTCATCCTCTGTCTTGACCTCAAAATCGGCTTCGCCCACCGCTTCCGAGGGCAAAAGGATATTCTGCGTTCTATTGATGCCCGGGAGGTCGTTGGTCAGGTAGATGGCCCGCTCGTACTTATCGGAAGTGATGACACTACCCGGCTGCAGCGTATACTCCAATTGTCTCAGTATGATCCCGTCATCAACCCTG
>JAHEMX010000668.1 GCA_024643445.1 Desulfobulbaceae bacterium
AGGCACCTTCTTCAACCTTCAGGGAGGAAATCTTGATGATCTCCACCGTATCGCCGGCCTCCTGCGTCGCAGCGGCCTCCTCGGCCCCGGCGGAACGGTTGCCGAAACGAAGAATAACCGTATCCTTGCCGGTCGGCCCTGAGCGATACCCGGCGGCGAGCACCGTACCGTTGCCGAGCACGGCAACAGAGTAGGCGGCGCTGCCGGAACCGATATCATAGGCCAGCACGCCGTTTTCGGAGAGTTCGCTATCGGGGCTCCCGTCGCCGGAAAAGCGGGCGATCATGATGCTGTTGGCTCCCCCTTCGGCAATCACCTCCCCGACGGCAACGACCTTGTTATCGGGCTGCAGGGCGATGTCATGGGCGACGATCTCCTCGAGCGGTTCAAAAACGACGGCCTTTCCGTTGTCGCCAAAGCCCGGATCGATCGTACCGTCGGCGGCGAACCTGGCCAGGTAGAGGCCTTTTCGCCCGTTCGCGTCCAGGGCGAAACCGCCGGCCAGCAGCCTGCCGTCCGCCTGCGCCGCGACCGCGTGAAAGGCGCCGCCCGTATCACCATCGATCTTCAGGCCGGCAGTGCCGAAGCCTGGATCGAGGGAGCCGTCGGCAAGAAAACGGGCCAGCAGCGATACAGTTTTGCCTTCTATCACGGTGTATCCGGCCAGCACAACCGTGGTGTCGGCAAGGATGGCGATATCATAGAAATCAGAGTCGGTGCCGGCACTATCCAGGACGACGACGCCAAGGTCGCCGAAACGGTAATCGAGCTGCCCGTTGGGCAATACCTTGACGAGTGCTCCGCTGCGAACACCGTCTTCCTCGATATAGCCGCCGAGCAGGATGGAGCCGCTGGCATCGATACCCAGCGCCCGGACGCCATCGTCTCCAAAACCCGCACCGATGATATGCCCGGCCGAAAACAGAAACTCCGGGTCCTGCGTGCCGTCGGCCAGGTATCGGACGAGCGCCATATCATGATCGACACCGTTGTCGGTCGTGCCGGCCACCAGTATCCTGCCGTCCGGCTGCACTTCGATTGCCGTCGCCTCGTCAGGCCCGACACCGAGATTGGTCAGGGTCAGGCCGTTCTCCCCGAACGCGGGATTAGACACAATTTTGGCCGAGACAGTGGCTGCCATTGCAGCCGGCAGTAACAAGACGAGCAGCAGAAAAGAACGCCAATTCTTTTTCATGATGCTATACCTCTCTTCAGAATGACACCTATCCCCAATGCACGATTTCAAACGCGCCTCTCTCAGGGTTCAGCCGATCATTTGATTCA
Source organism: Desulfobulbaceae bacterium (assembly GCA_024643445.1). Taxonomy (GTDB): domain Bacteria; phylum Desulfobacterota; class Desulfobulbia; order Desulfobulbales; family Desulfocapsaceae; genus Ww85. The sequence goes on from JAHEMX010000668.1 coordinate 1,285, forward strand.
TCTCAAAGATAGGCAGTAAAATCGAAATTACAATGAGGCCGACCACCAGCCCCATGCTGACGATCATCACCGGCTCGATCAGCGATGTCATGCCGAGCACCGCCGATTCGACATCACGCTCGCTGGCCTGGGCCACCTTGCCGAGCATCTCTTCGAGCTGCCCGCTTGTCTCGCCGATGGCCACCATCTGCACGAACATCGGTGGAAACCACGAGGCCCCGGTCAGGGCGTTGGCCATGCTCCGCCCCTTGTTTATATCATCAATTGCCTGATCAATTACCGTGGAAACGTGAGTATTGTCAATTATTCTTTTAACGATTTCAAGAGCATCTATGATTTCCACGCCGCTGCCGAGCAGGCTCTCCATGGTCGAGGCAAAGCGCGAGACGACCGACTTGCGAATCACGTTCCCGATAAACGGTGTATGTAACTTTACCAGATCCCACAGATATTTTCCCGTTTTCCGTTTGACGGCGGCCTTGAGCAGGATAAAACCGACAAAACCGACGAGCAGCAGCGCCCACCAGTAGGCCTTCAGAAACGAGGACAGGCCGATCAGGAAGATGGTCGGCAGCGGCAGGGCGGCATCCATCTCGTCGAAGACCCGGGTGATATTGGGCACGATATAGGTGATCAGGATAAAGAGGATGCCGCCGCCGATCACCGCCATGAAAGCGGGATAGACCATGGCCGCGCGCAGCCGGGATTTCAGCGCCTCCTGCTTCTCGCCGAAGTCGGCCAGGCGGGAAAGCACCTTGTCAAGCGAACCCGAGGCCTCGCCGGCCCGCACCA
>JAHEMX010000669.1 GCA_024643445.1 Desulfobulbaceae bacterium
TCAGATGATGATAGGCATACAATAGTACCACAATGTGGTAAATCAAGATTCAGAGAAACGTATAGTGACTGGGGAGACTTTAAGGTAAGGGAGTGCTGGTCTTTTTCAAGGCAGGCAGGTTTTAGAATCCTCACTTGATGGCGCCAAAAGCGGCAAAACAGGAATTTTTATGGAGCAGCTCCACCTGGGTAAAGCCCACTTCCCGGAGCAACTCGAGCTGATACATCACGGCGCGAGGAGAATCCTCTTTTTCAATGTATTCAAATACCAGGTTGCGATACTCTTCTCCGCCCAGTTCAACTAGATATTCACCGTAGCGGGCCTTCATCATGGCCTGAACCTGGTCGGACTCATGACTCATCAGGTCCGTGATCCAGATGCTGCCGCCTTTTACCAGAAGACGGTAGAACTTGCTGAACACCTTTTTCCAGTCATCATCATCTCGAAGATGGTGCAGCACTGCACCTGCCAGAATGACATCATAGTAATCTTCCTGCAGCGCTATATTCCTGAAATCACCATGGAAAATTCTGGTCGTTCCGCGATTCACCCGTGTTATCCGCTCATGCGCCCGTTCGAGCATGTTTTTACTCAAGTCAATGAGATCGCAGGCAAGATCGGATTCGTACTGGAGGAGTTTCATGCTGTTATTGCCTGCCCCGCAGCCGATATCAAGAATTCGTCTGATAGGACTTGATGCCGCAACCGCAGCTTCGGTAATGAGCTCCATCGCAAGCGGGGCGTCGATGGTCGCCGTCTGTCCGGTTTCAAGATTGGAGAAGCGGTCGACATCCTTATCGAATCGCTCTTCAATTTCCCGCACTGTAGACTTCTTTCCAAACTTTTCTTTAGCCATTTATTTTCCCCGCCCGCTGAGCTGTTGTTCACCATATTCCCGGATGCATCCATACCTATCACAAAATTCAATAAGGCCCCAGGATAAAATACTCGACAATCAACCGTTGATTATATTAGTTATCTCAAACCATGCCAATATCTTTCCAACCTGCAGCGGAGGCGAATCGTCGTGCAGCACTACCATACTGTTTTAAGCATTGCCGGATCTGACTCGGGCGGCGGAGCAGGTATCCAGGCCGATCTGAAGAGCATTTCGGCCTGCGGTTGCTTCGGCACGACTGCCATTACCGCCATCACCGCCCAGAATACGGTGGGCGTCACCGACATCCATCCGGTACCGGTCATTACGCTGGAAGCGCAGATCCGTGCCGTACTCGACGATATCGGCGCCGATGCCGTAAAAATCGGCATGCTGCATTCCTCGGAAGTGATCGAATGCGTGGCCCGCCTGCTAGCCGAGTACCATATTGCAAACGTTGTTCTTGATCCGGTGATGGTGGCCACGAGCGGAGACCGGCTCATCCATGATGAGGCGATACGAACGATGCAGGAACTCCTCTTTCCCTTGGTCAGGATCATCACCCCCAATATTCCGGAAGCTCAAATTCTTCTGGACACAACCATCTGCAAAGCGGACGACAGCGAGGCGGCAGCCGTGCAGCTGGGTGAACGATTCAACCTCTCGGTGCTTGCCAAGGGCGGCCACCTGCAGGGAAGCAACCTTATCGATGTCCTCTACGATCATGAGGCGGGTTCCCTGACGCACTTCAAGAACAGGAGGATCGACACCCTCAACACACACGGCACCGGCTGTACCCTGTCCTCGGCCCTTGCCGCCTTCCTGGCAAAGGGAAAATCCCTGGCCGAGGCGAGCGCGGAGGCCATCGATTATGTCGCCGGGGCGATCAAGGCCGGCTCCGCCTACCGTATCGGCAAAGGGCATGGACCGGTGCATCATTTTCATGCATTCTGGCACTGACCTGCCGCCGGAATTCGTTTCAACTTCACACCGGGCATGATTCGTTCACTGTCGCTCTTCCGAACCCTGACAAGGGGTGCGCCGAAAAACAGCACCGACCCCGCTATAACTGCTCTATCTCATCGTCCGTGACGGTGGTCATCCGCTCGATGGCCGGATCGGTGAAGCCATCCAGACCGTCCCGAACGGTGGTCGAGAAGCTATACAGTACCGCTCCGGCCGGGCCGGCCTGGAACCA
>JAHEMX010000171.1 GCA_024643445.1 Desulfobulbaceae bacterium
CCAATGTCGGAAAATCAAGTCTTCTCAACACCATCCTGCAGGAAGAACGCGCCCTTGTCACCGCTATCCCCGGTACCACCCGGGACACTATTGAAGAGTATGTCGATGTTCACGGGATCCCCGTCAAAATAGTTGATACCGCCGGCATTCGCGATAATGCCGAGGAAGTTGAACAGCTCGGCATTAAACGTGCCCGGGATTCTATCAACCGTGCTGATCTTGTACTCTTCATTGTTGACGGTTCACGCCCCCTGAGCAGCGGTGACCGGGAACTTTTTCAAACCGTAAGCCATAAGCCGAACGTGACGGTGATCAACAAGAGTGATCTTGAAGATCGACTCGATCGCGCCAAGGACCCGGCCCTGTTCCGTGATTGCCTGGAAATTTCAGCCCTGACGCAAGCCGGCCTCTCCACGCTCAAGCAGGTTATCTTCAATCGTATTACCAAGGGGCGCGAGCAATGGCAGGAAGAGGGCTGCGCGCCCAATCTCCGGCACAAGGCCGCCCTTGAACGTGCACGCCGGGCCCTGCTCCGCGTAGCTGATGGACTGGAGCAGGGGCTCACCAATGACCTTGTTGCCGTTGATCTGCTTGACTGTCTTGACCACCTCGGTGAAATCGTTGGTGAAACAACGACAGAAGACGTTCTCGATCTGATATTTGAACAGTTCTGTCTGGGAAAATAATTTCCGGAAAGGCAATCGTCATGATGATCAAGAAACAGACCATACGGCAATACGAAGACATAGACTGGCATCTTCTCTGGCTCAACGGCCGGTCGCAAAAGTCCTGGAAGAGCAAAGGCGCTGCCGAGTGGGACAAAAAAGCAGCAGCCTTTGCCAGACGAAATAGTGCATCTGAATTCATTGATCTGTTCTTGCATCAGCTGACGCTTGATCCGGATTACTCCGTTCTCGATGTCGGCTGCGGCCCGGGAACGCTTGCCCTGCCCATTGCCAAAAAAGTATGCAATCTCACCGCAGTTGATTATTCCACGGGTATGCTGACAAGTCTTGAGAGCTCGGCACGGGAGCAGAACATCACCAATATCACGACCAGATGCTGCGCCTGGGAGGACAACTGGGACGACCACCAGATCGGTATACACGATATCGCCCTCGCCTCCCGTTCCATGAATATCCAAGACCTCGCTGCCGGCATAAGCAAGCTCGACGCTCATGCCGCAAAACAGGTGATTATCGTCGACAGGATTGCCCCCACCCCCTTTGATCCAGATGTTTTCGAGGCTGTCGGCAGACAGTTCAATTCCGGTCCGGACTACATCTTTACCCTCAACATGCTCTACCGCCTTGGCATTCATCCCGCCATCGCACATATCGAGTTGGACAGTGAATTGACATTTGGCAGCATTGACGAGGCAATACAGACGTACCGATGGATGTTCAGGGATCTCTCCGCCGTCGAAGAAAAACGGCTGGAGCTATTTGTGCACAGCCGGATTATAGAAAGAAGTGCTGAACATCTGGTGATCAAAAGAAGATTTCCCCAGCGCTGGGCCGTGATCAGCTGGAATAAGGCTGGCACCGTGCGCTGAAACGAAAAACGAATCAGTAACAGGCTGGTCGCCAGCGGCGAGCAGATAAATGATATGGACGATCTGAACACCTTTGATATAGCCGTTATCGGCGCCGGCCATGCCGGCTGCGAGGCAGCACTTGCTGCGGCGCGCATGGGCTGCAGGACACTGGTTGCCGTGATTAATGTTGATACCATCGGGGCAATGTCGTGCAATCCTGCCATCGGGGGCCTGGCGAAGGGACACCTGGTACGGGAGATTGATGCTCTCGGCGGCGAAATGGCCCGGAATATCGATGAAACATCTATTCAGTTTCGTCTTTTAAATACCAGTAAAGGCCCTGCCGTCAGATCTTCGAGAGCGCAGGCCGACCGGCTGCTGTATCGGCTCCGGATGAAGCACATTCTGGAGAACCAGGAACATCTGAGTATCCGGCAGACCGTCGTCGATTCGCTCGTCGTCGATAACGGCAGGATCACCGGAGTTAAAACGTCCCTCGGCGAGGAACTGAGCGTCAAGGCCGTGGTGGTGGCAACCGGTACCTTTTTAAACGGCCTGATCCACATCGGTCTGAAAAACTTTCCGGCCGGACGCATGGGGGACAACCCCTCAATCAGCCTGGCCCAGTGGTTCAGGGCCCAGGGATTTATGGTCGGCCGCATGAAAACGGGGACGGTCCCCCGGCTCGACGCGAACAGCATCGATTACTCGCAGCTTGAAGCGCAGCACAGCGACGATCCACCGGCTTTTTTCAGCTTCGCCAGCAGCGGTGGTTACCGGCAGCCGCAATCGCCCTGCCATATTACCTATACCAACGAAAAGACCCACGCGATCATCAGGGGTTCCATAGATCAGTCACCGATGTATGCCGGGATCATCGAAGGGGTCGGGGCGCGCTATTGTCCGTCCATTGAAGACAAGGTCATGCGTTTTCCCGAGAAACCGCGCCACCAGATCTTTCTTGAACCCGAAGGAGTGGAGACGACAGAGGTCTACCCGAACGGCATCCCGACAAGCCTGCCCCTGGCCACCCAGGTTGCCATGGTCAGGAGTATCAAGGGATTGGAAAAGGCGGTGATAATCCGGCCGGGTTACGCCATTGAATACGACTATGTCGATCCGCTTGAATTGCTGCCGTCCCTGGAGACGAAGCGTATCAGGGGTCTCTTTCTCGCCGGCCAGATTAACGGCACGTCGGGATACGAGGAGGCAGCCGCCCAGGGGCTGATGGCCGGCATAAATGCGGTTCGTTACATTAATGAGCTGCAACCTCTCGTCCTCGACCGGTCTGAAGCCTATATTGGTGTGCTCATTGACGACCTGGTCACCAGAGGAACCAAGGAACCGTATCGCCTCTTCACCTCACGGGCTGAATACCGGCTGCTGCTCAGAGAAGACAATGCCGATAGCCGCCTTTCCGAGCATGGTTACCGGATAAAACTGTTGCCTCAGAAACGCTACCGGACGTTTCTTGACAAACAGGCAGAAATCGACAACGGCATCAACCTTCTGGAGACCACTGGTATACGCCCATCCGAGGATCTTAACCGTGTACTAGCATCCTTCGGCAGTGCGACCCTCAAACAAAAATCGATGCTTGCTGACCTGCTGCGTCGTCCGGAGATGGAAATAGCGCACCTGGCATTACTGCCTCTTGGTGAAAATAGTGATGCAGTCATTGGGTTGAACAGCTCCAGGTTCAGAGAAGAGATACAACTCCGGGTCAAATACAGCGGCTATATCGAGCGGCAGAATGAGCAGGTGGCCCGATTCCGCAAGATGGAAACACTCAAGCTGCCGCCGGACCTCGATTATCGTAAACTCTCAGGCCTCTCCAATGAGGTGGTGGAAAAACTGAGTAAAGTCAAGCCTCTCTCCCTTGGGCAGGCGTCACGTATCTCCGGAGTGACTCCGGCTGCCCTGTCCATCCTGCAGGTCCATTTGCGCAAGATGAAAGGCAGTGTTGAGCCCGAGAGTTGTGCAAAAACTGAAAATTCAGCAGAGAACAGATAGTCATGCTCCCCTTTCCCTCTATTGATCCTGTACTCCTGCACCTTGGCCCGCTGAAGATTCGCTGGTATGGACTGATGTATGTCCTTGGCTTCATTGCCAGCTATCAACTCGTTAAATTCCAGATAAAGTCCCTCCCGTTCAAACCGCTGCAGAGCCATTTCGAAAATCTCAATATCGTTCTGATTCTTTCTTTGATTTTCGGCGGCAGACTGGGTTATGTCGTCTTTTACAACCTGCCCTACTATCTCAAGCACCCGATGGAAATACCGGCAACCTGGTCCGGTGGCATGTCGTTTCACGGCGCCACCATCGGGCTGATCGTTGGCGGCTTGATGTTCTGCAGGCTTAAAAAGCTTGATTTCTGGACAACGGCCGACATCTACGTGATCACGATCCCGATCGGCCTGGGGCTGGGAAGAATCGGAAACTTCATAAACGGTGAGCTGTTCGGGAAACCAACGGATCTGCCATGGGCTATGGTCTTCCCCAACGGTGGAGCAGTGGCGCGCCACCCATCGCAGCTTTACGAGGCCTTTTTGGAGGGACTTGTCCTCTTTCTTATGCTCTGGTCGTTGCGCAAAAAGCCGTGGCAATCCCTTTCATGCTGGCCCCACGGTTCCCTGCTTGCACTCTTTCTGGTTGGTTATGGCATGGTTCGCATTGTGGTTGAACTGGTCAGACAGCCGGACCCCCAGATCGGTATGCTTTTCGGCATGATCTCCATGGGTCAGCTGCTCAGCCTTTTCATGCTGCTCAGCGGTCTGGGCCTCTGGCTATGGCGAATGCGAACCAATGACGGAAATCAACCGCTGAACACCTGATTACCGTCAGAAATCAACGTGTCGTCAGAGACGAACGGTTAAGGGAGTTTTTTTCCGATCAGTTTTTCACCTTGTTGCAGAGCTTCTTTCCGGGCCGGAATTTTACCACGTTGTGAGAGGGAATCGTCAAGGCCCGCCCCGTCTGGGGATTTCGTCCCTTCTGCTCCGCCCGTTCAACGACATGAAAGGAACCAAATCCGGACAAGGTAACGCGTTCGCCACGTTCCATTGCCTGGGACATATGAGCCAGCACGCGGTCGAGTGCCCTACCTGCGGCAACTTTGGTCATCTCTGCTGAAGTTGCGATATCTGCAATCAGTTTTGCCTTGTTCATATCCTCACCGTTGGGGTTGTAATATTCTCTGGAGACTCTGAAATTATTGCATAACCACACGGCTAAGACAATGGCGGGAATTACCAATTTATAACTAGGTATATTTACCTAGTTCAGCACTATTGTTTTATTGTTTCTCAACGCTTAGGAAGGACGGCTGGAGAGGAATACCTTCGTTATTTTGTGAAAATTTCTTTGTTCACCGGTTGCGAGGAACTCGCGACGTAGCGGGGAAAAAACTACTCGAGGGCGACATAACCGTTGCGCACCGCATAATTCACCAGATCGACACTGTTTTTCATATTGAACTTTTTCAAAAGATTGGAACGGTGGTGGTCTACCGTGCGGGCGCTGAGATTTAAGATACCGGCCATCGCCTTGGAGGTATGTCCTTCAACGACAAGCGAAAGCACCTGTTTCTCTCTCTTGGTCAAATCCTTGAATGGGCTTGCCGCCTGATTTCTATAGGCAGAGAGGACATCATCGGTGAAATCTTCTGCCAGCAAAGGTGCTATATAGGTTCTTCCCGCACGTATCTTTTTAATCGCCTGCAGTATCTCCTCGCCGGAATCGTTTTTTATCGAATAGCCATCAGCGCCTGCGGACATAGCCCGATAAAAGAATTGTTTGTTCTTGTGCATCGTCAGTATCAAAATTTTCAGATTTGAATATTTTTTCTTTATACTGTCAGTAAGATCGATGCCACTCATTTTGGGCATGGAAATATCCAGAATAAGCAGATCGGGGACATCCCGTTTCAGATAGGCCAGCAGTTCCTCACCGTCACAGACTTCCCCGACAATTTCCAGGCTTAGATCCTGCGATATGATGTTCTTGATGCCATGCCGGATCAGGACATGATCATCGGCAAGAACGATCCGGTACGTTCTGTTGTTTTGTACCATGAGTCACCGTATTAGATTTTTCTTGGGACGACATTATGTTGCGCACAGTCAGGACGTAAAACACAAACATCGCAATGCGGGGCAACCGGCTTGCAGGTGCCCTGTCCGAAGGCAACCAGTAGCCGGTTAATCCTGCTCCAGTGAGGTGCCGGCAAACTGTTTCGCACCGCCATTTCCGTCTCGTAGACCGTTTTGGTCCTCACATATCCCCAAATATTGAGGATACGGTGCACATGGGTGTCAACACAAATTGCCGGTATGTCATACGCTACGGACAATACAAGGTTAGCCGTCTTTCTCCCGACACCAGGCAGTTTTAGCAGCTCTTCAAGTACATCCGGAACCCTCTCATCATACGAGTCGATGAGTATTTGCGCCGTTTTGAGGAGATGCGCCGCCTTGCTTTTGTAAAAACCGACCGGGTAGATGAGTTTGGCAATCTCGGTCTCATCAAGTTCGGCCAGAGCTCTCACCTCGGGAGCTCGCTCGAAAAGCCGGGCCGACGCAACGGCCGTCACTTCATCCTTGGTCCGGGCTGAGAGGATGGTGGCAATAAGTATACGATAGGGGTCCGAGGTCAGCACACCAATCAGATCGACCACCGGTACGCGGTAGTGTTTAATTTCTTCTTCAAGTATATCGAGGAATCGTTCTATTTCAAACACAACAGCCACCTGCTGAGAATAGATGCAGCCTTAAAAGGAAAAAGGAAAACCAGGCCGTCAAGCGCAACGGTACAGGGGATATAACTACCATTTTAGGAACATTTTACAAAATAGTTTTGTTCATCTTCCCGGCAATCCGCCATGCGGGTGCCAAAAGATAACCAGCCACAGGAAATCGATCCCGCTCCAAAAGATTCTGGCAACGGACAACTTTGTGCATTATTACTTAGTGTCTGTTCTGAAATGAGCAAATTTGCTCTAAATCGAGACGCTCGACAAATTTAACCGCAGCAATAGTTGCTATTCTGAGGATTAAATTTTGAGAGCAATGAAGAGGTAGAGGAAAAAGGCCATTTCTGGACAGGCACTAGTTAGGTTCGTCAACCATATTCCTGCTGCCAACAGAAAAACGGCCTCTCAACCTCTTTCACTATACGTTCCATGCTGCCACAAAACATTAAACCGCTTCCTGTCACCCAAGAAGAATGCCGGGAAAGAGGATGGGATTACATCGACATTGTCCTGGTCAGCGGCGATGCTTACGTCGACCATCCCTCGTTTGGTATCGCCCTCATCGGACGACTGCTGGAAAGCCACGGTTATCGGGTCGCCGTGTTGCCGCAGCCCCGTTTTGGTACGGAGGAAGATTTTCTTCGGTTCGGCCGCCCGCGACTTTTCTTTGGTATCAGCGGCGGCAATCTTGACTCCATCGTGGCCAATTATTCCGGTAACGGCAAGGTACGGGACGTTGACGCCTATTCTCCCGGAGGCAATCCCTGGAGATCTTCAGAAAAAGCCAGGGAAAACCGATACCGCCCAGACAGGGCCGTTCTTATCTACTCGAACCTGGCGCGAAAAGCCTACCATGGCGTGACGGTCGTTCTCGGCGGGATAGAGGCCTCGTTGCGGCGGTTCATCCATTACGATTACAAGCAGGACCGGTTGCGCGGCTCTCATCTGAGCGATGCCAAGGCGGACCTTCTCGCTTACGGCATGGCCGAAAAAACCATCGTCGAAATAGCCCGCCGCCTGCGTGCCCAGGAGAATCTTACCTCCATTGACGGCAGTTGTATCAGAATGAACGATACGGAAATCGACCAGCTCCGGCAATCCGCCTCGGCAGGTGGTTTGAAGCTCCTGGAACTCCCGTCCTGGCAGGATATCGAGCAGGATCTTGCGTTGTTCATGCGCGCCGAAAAAATGATCGACAAAGAGGCA
>JAHEMX010000670.1 GCA_024643445.1 Desulfobulbaceae bacterium
AGCATCGGCTGGACGGGATGCGCGCCTCCCGGGAGATCGGGAAGGGCCGCCAGCAGTTGAAGATTTGTGGCGACGGCCACCGCCGAGCCCCAGACATGATTCACCACGGGGACAAAGTGGGTATGCGCCAGGGCCAAAACTTTCTGATATTCGGTAATGCCGCCGAGCCCGCAAACCTCAGGCTGCAGGACGTCTACACACCTATCCTCAATAAGATCGCGGAATCCCCAGCGGGTAAATTCCCCCTCGCCTCCGGCAATGTTCATATCCAGGGCCTGGCAGAGGTCGCGGTAACCCTGGTGATCCTCGGAGGTGACCGGCTCTTCAAACCAGTAGACACCGAGCTTTTCGAGTTCCCTGCCAAGCGGTATGGCCTCCCGTGCGGTATAGGCATGATTGGCATCGACCATCAGTTTGATATCGGGCCCGATCGAATGCCGAACAGCCTGGACCAGGGCGATGTCCGCCTCCGGCCCCAGACCGATCTTCATCTTTACCGCCTTGAAGCCCTGTTCAATGATTGCAGCACTCTCGCTGCTGAACCGGGCGGGCAGGCCCGCGACCCGCTGCAGCATCATGCCGTAGCCGTAGGCCGGGACGGTTTGTCTGAAGGCCCCCCCGAGCAGCTGGTAAACCGGCAGGTCCAGGGCCTTCCCGGCTATATCCCACAAGGCGATATCGACGCCGGACAGCGACTGGATCGGCATACCTTTCTGACCATGGTCGCGCAGCAGGTTGTAGACCTTGTGCCAGATGAGTTCGCGGTCAAGCGGGTTCATCCCCTCGATCATCGGTTTGATAACCTTTTCAACGATGGTCCGGTTGGCAAAGGCGACGTTTCCGCCGCCGAAACATTCACCCCAGCCGCTGATGCCAGAGTCGGTGATCACCTCGACAATATGGGCTGTTCTCATGGTATAGTACTGCTGCGAATATCCCAGTTCTTCCTCGAGCGGATATTGCAGCACATAACTTTTCACATCGCAAATCTTCATATGACCACTCCTTCGTTGATTCTGGCGTTCAATCAGGGCAGCCGGATGCATCCCGGCAAACCGGCGGGAGATAAACCACCGTCCCGGCTGCGACGGCGGCTCCGGCAGCCGCCCGCAAAACCGCCTGCGGAGCAGATTTTACCACCACATCTCATCTAATACCAATCATTTAAACAGAGAAAGACAGCAAGGTGACCGGAAAGCAGAAAGAAGCGGAACCAGGCCGGAAAGACTTGAAGATAAGAAGCTATTATGGCAAGATAATTTCATATTTTTCAAACACCTGCAAGACGGTACAGACAACAATAAAATCAACGAACCTGGAGATCTGAGGCATGAGTACAGAGAAAAAGGGCATGCGTCGCAACCTGACCAGCTATGGAGATGCGGAATTTTCCCTGTATCTTCGCAAAGCCTTCATCAAGGCCATGGGCTACACCGAGGACTCCCTCGGCAGGACGGTCATCGGTATCGCCAATACCTTCAGCGGTTACAATCCTTGCCACGCAAACGTTCCGGATATTGTCGCTGCGGTCAAACGCGGCGTGATGCTGGCCGGCGGTCTGCCGATAGAATTTCCGACGATCTCGCTGCATGAATCCTTTGCCTATCCGACCTCCATGTTTCTGCGCAACCTGATGTCCATGGACACGGAGGAAATGATGATGGCCCAGCCGATGGATGCCGTCGTTCTGATCGGCGGCTGCGACAAGACCATCCCTGCCCAGTTGATGGCGGCGGCCAGTGCGAATATCCCGGCCATATCGGTGGCGACCGGACCGATGCTTTCCGGTACCCACCGCGGAGAGCGTGTCGGGGCCTGTACCGACTGCAGGCGTTTCTGGGCCCAGCACCGGGCCGGCGATATCGACCAGGAAGAGATTGAAGAGATTACCAATAATCTCGTACCCAGCGCCGGAACCTGCGGCGTGATGGGCACTGCCAGCACCATCGCCTGTATGACCGAGGCGCTGGGCATGATGCTGCCCGGCGGTGCCACGATTCCTGCGGTCCTTGCCGATCGTCTGCGTCATGCAGAAACGGCGGGAGCACGCGCCGTGGCTATGGCCGCGGAGGGT
>JAHEMX010000172.1 GCA_024643445.1 Desulfobulbaceae bacterium
TCGGAATGGGGAATAGGTGTAATACCCGAGGTCAATTTGAAAAGTTATGGCGTGATCACCAATTCGGAGAACCGCCCCGTTTCGGGATCCCGGTAGCGAATCATTGCCTTTACACTCCCTTTGAGGGGACTGCCCAGTTGCATGGACAGGCTCAGGCTGCCGCTTTGAATATTTCTAAAAAGCCATTTAACCTCGCCCCTTGCCGCATTGATTTTTTTCGCCGTCGGAGACGTCGAAGTAATGTTATTTCCCGGAGAAATAAATTGTTCGACGATAAGATTTGATGGTGACGGAGTGTTAATCGCCAGGGTGAGAACGATATCCGTTCCACCAGACGACTCATAACTGCCGGAGACGAGGTTTGCCGCGCCTGAGGTTACAGAGATGCTCAGGAAAAAACAAACAACAAAGAAAACAGGTAAGGCTGATGATTTTACATGGGCTCGCATAGGTTTTACCGTCATCAATTCTCGGTTATGAGAACAAAATGTATGTCAACGCTCTCGTTAGTGGCTATTCAAGGACAATATAGCTATTAGTTTGCGGGTCCCAGCGGTAGCCGGACCCCATCCATATCTCCTCAATCAAGTCAATATTGAGGTCAATGTCACCGATGTCACTGTATAGATCATAGACGGTGAGAATTTCCTTATCGCTGATAACGTTATCGTTGTCGCTGTCGGCCCAGTGATGAGAGCCGATGATCGCCTTGTCATCACCTGCTGTCTGCTTTTCGTTGTCACTGGTGTTGGCAACCGTACCGCTGAAGCTTATCGTGTCACCTTCTTCTCCGGTTATGCTGATGACATAGGCAAAAACAGAAGTCTGGTTAACTTTTTTCAACCATTTGATCTGTTGGCCTTTAATCCTGCCCGAAGACACGCTCGGCGATGTCTGGTGAATGGTGCTGTTTTTGGGAATGTTCTCTTTTACGATGAGAGAACTTGCGCTATCCGCTGTTCCCTGGACACGAATGAGAACGGGGAATAGCTGTCCGGAAATGAAATGGTCTGGAGCGGTACGAATGGCAGAAAAATGTTCGACGACCGGAGAGTGAATGGCGTACCAGATAAATGCCATCAGAACACTGAAAAGGGTCAATGAGAGAACGAGCAGGGGCCAGCTTCGTCTGAAGCTGGTTCCTTTCTGCTCATTGGATATCGTCTCACGTGAGATCTCCTCCTCAGCAACACTGTCGCGCTGGTTCGTTTCCTCGATATCATCCTGTTGTTCTTCAAGGATGTCCTCCAACTCAACATTCAGGGCTTCAGCTAATTTAACCCCGTTTTCCTTTTTGATGCTCGGGTACCTGCGGTTCTCCCATCTGGAAATTGTGTCAGTCGTAACCTGAACTGCCGTCGCGAGGTAGAGCTGCGTCAGCCCCTGCTGTTCGCGCAGGTGTTTGATTTTCTCCCCATCGATCTTGATCATGCTCATGGGGCTGATGAAGGAGTTTTCTGTCATCTCGTTGCAGCGCTGCGAAGAATTTGAAATTGAATTTCGTATAGGTATACCAATTTCCTCCGGTGCAAAAAAGAATAAAATCTTTCTTGGTTTTTAAACCCCGGGTAGTGGTGACAGGCAGGTAGACATCGCTCTATTCAGCCCGATATCGGCTGGTGAAGTAGATTGAGGGGCGGTATTCTGGAGCCAACAGCAGGACCAACCGGTAAGCCTGAAAGGAGGAAGTTATGAAAAAAACAATTTGTGTGCTGATCCTTGTAATGGCAACCGTTTTCACAGCCGGTAATATACTGGCGGCGAGCGGAAAGTGCAAAATAGTGAAAGTGGAAGGAACGCGAATGGAAATTGATTGCGGGGAAAGGACTCAGTCCTTTCAGGAGGGAAACAAAATAAAGATTAAAACCGAAAAACAGAAGGCGGCTGAAGGCTGTTAGCCGCTGTCTGTTTACCGCGGACATTAGCTGTCGGCTAACCGGCGCTGTTTTCCATGCTGTTCCTGCCGGTGAAACCGGAGCGGAGCATCTGGGTCAGGCCGGCGAGCATGGCCCGGATTCCTGTTTCTATATCCAGAAGCCCTGGAAACATGATCCAGTTATTTATCAGGCCGTCGATAAAAGATATGGTGGCGATGCTGCCCAACCGGACATCGAGCGTTTCGGGCAGTTGCCCCTGCCTGATAGCGTTGCGCAAAACTTTCTCTATTTTTTTCTGCCCTTCAAGATGGCAGTTCACCCGGTGGAGATGGAGTGTGCCGGTATCTTTCACCGCTTCACATTTATTTAACAAAATCTGGAACAACTTCAACATGCGGGGGTCGTACTTCAAACTTTTGAAAAAGGCTATCTGGGCCTCGTAGAATTTTCCGAGCGGATCTGGTTCATCCCGGTCTTCGCAGAGCTGATTGATGGGCTCAAAAGGCATCAGCAGTTGATCCCAGAGAGCGCCGAGCATATCCTCCTTGTTCCTGAAATGCCAGTAGATGGCCCCCCTCGTCACTCCCGCCTTCAAGGCAATTTCCCCCAGTGTCGTATGGGATACGCCACGAACGGAAAAAAGCTGTACCGCGGCATCGAGAATAGCTTCCCGGGTCTTCAGTGCCTCTTCTTTTGTCTTACGTGCCATAATCTTCCTAAGGTTGTGTGGTCAATTCCTGCCAGCCGCCGCCCAGGACCTTGTAGAGGTCGACCTGGTTCTCGAGCTGAGCCAGCTTCAAGGTGAGGTAATCCTGCCGTGAGCTGTACAATGAACGCTGCGCATCCAGCAGGGTGAGAAAGCTGTCAACGCCTTCCTGGTAGCGATTCCTGGCATGGCTGAAATATTCCTCATTGGCCTGCAGGTTGGCCTTCTGGGCATGCAACTGCTCTTCATACGTGCCGACGCCGACCAGGGCATCGGAGACTTCCCGAAACGCTGTCTGGATGGCGCTTTCATAGCGGGCAACGTTAATTTCCTTACTGATTTCAGCTACATTAAGCTCTGCCTGCAGTCTGCCTGCGTTAAAGATCGGCATGCTGACAGATGGTGAAAATGACCAGAGACCGGAGCCGCCGTCAAACAGATTACCAAGATCGGCACTGATCACGCCGACCCCGGCTGACAGGCTTATAGTGGGGAAAAACGCCGCCCTGGCCGCCCCGATATTGGCATTTGCCCCCATCAGTTCATGTTCTGCGGCAATGATGTCCGGGCGCTGCAGCAAAACGTGGGATGAAAGTGTCGACGGCATGACAGCTATCGGCGCCATGTCGCTGAGCGCCTCCGCTTCATCCCGTATATCCTGAGGTATTGTTGCCCCTGCCAGCAGATTCAGATAATGAAAATCCAGAGCGACCTGCCTGCGATACTTCGCCAGGTTGGCCTTGACGGTCTCGAGGCTGGTGCGAGCCTGGGCCAGATCCATCTCATTGGCAATCCCCGCCCCGACACGTTGTTCCACAAGTTTATAGGATTCTTCCTCGACCTTACGGGTATCTTCAGAGATGTACAGCAGCTCCCGGTCGGCAAGCCAGATAAGATACGATCTGGCAACTTCGGCGATCAGGCTGATCGTCGCACTCCTGTGGGTCTCCTCCATGGCGAGATATTGCTCGAGAGCCTGATCTTTCAGACTCCTGATGCGCCCGAAAAAATCAAGCTCATAGGACGTGACCCTGACCGCCAGCAGGTAGGATTCGGCGGTTATATGGTCCGTCCCGCCGAGCGTGCGCTGCTTCATGCCGTATCCCTCGCCTGCCAGCTCCGGCAGCAGGGCGGCACGCTGGATACGGTACTGCGCCTGGAACGATTCTATGGTGAGCGCCGTTTCCCTCAGGTTACGGTTGTTTTGCAACGCTGTTTCGATCAGCGACTGCAGGCGCGGGTTGACGAAGACATCACGCCAGCCCAGGTCCGAAACGGCCCCCGGCTGTTTGTCGGTGACGGCGGACGGCGTCTGGGTAATGTATTGGCTGGCAAAGGTATCTGCTACCGGCAACGCCGGTCGCTGGTATTCAGGGATCAGGGAACAACCGCCCAAGACAAGAAACAGAGCGGCTGAAAGCATATGTTTCACGGTATTCTTCATATCGATTAGGTTACATTATTGGGTTCCAGTCCGGTATTGGATAAGAAAACCTGCAATGGCATCAGTATTCCTTGACCATTGTCGCATCAACCTGGGCAACTCGGCGTGTTTTGAACAGTCGCATGACCAGGACGAAGAAGAGCGGTATGAAAAAGATTGCCAGTACCGTTGCCGACAGCATGCCGCCAAACACGCCGGTGCCGATCGCATGCCTGCTGTTGGCGCCGGCCCCGGTGCTGATAGCCAGCGGCAGAACGCCAAGCATAAAGGCAAACGAGGTCATCAGGATCGGACGCAGGCGCATCCGGCAGGCATCCACGGTTGCCGTAACGAGATCATTGCCCTGGTCGTACAGCTGCTTGGCAAATTCGACGATAAGGATCGCATTCTTTGCGGACAAACCGATGGTTGTCAGCAGGCCGACCTGGAAATACACATCGTTCTCCATGCCGCGCAGATATGCCGCTCCCAAGGCTCCGAGAACGCCGAGAGGAACGGCAAGCATGACGGAAAACGGTACCGACCAGCTTTCGTACAAGGCGGCAAGGCAGAGGAATACCACCAACAGCGAAATTGCATACAGCGCCGGGGCCTGGGCCCCCGACTGCTGTTCCTGGAAAGAGCTGCCGGTCCACTCATAACCGATTCCGGCAGGAAGTTGTGAGACCAGCCTGTCTATCGTTGCCATGGCATCACCGCTCGATTTGCCGGCCACAGCCTCACCCTGGATTTCCACGGCCGGATTGCCGTTATACCGTTCCAGACGCGGGGAGCCGAAACTCCAATGGCCGCTGGTAAAGGAGGTAAACGGCACCATCTTGCCGCTGCTGTTTCTCACATACCATTGTTCAATGTCCTCAGGCTGCATACGGTATGGTGCGTCGGCCTGCAGATAGACCTTCTTGATCCGGCCGTTATGGACAAAATCATTGACATAGTTAGAACCCCAGGCGGTGGACAGCGTCGTATTGATATCGCTTACGGAAATTCCCAGGGCCATGGCCTTCTCGTAATCTATATCCACATTGTATTGAGGCGTATCTTCCATACCGTTGGGGCGAACACGTGTCAGCGTGGGGTCCTGGGCGGCCATGCCGAGCAACTGGTTCCTGGCTCCAATCAGTTTTTCATGTCCGAGGCCGGCCCGATCCTGCAGGTAAAAATCAAATCCGGTCGAGGAGCCGAGTCCCATGATGGCCGGCAGGTTAAAGGCATAAACCTGTGCCTCTTTGATCTGGGAGAAATGGCCCATGGCCCGGCCGATGATCGCGTTGACGGACTGCTGCGGGCTTTTTCGCTCACTCCAGTCCTTCATCTGCACAAAGACCATGCCCATGTTCTGACCGGTACCTGCAAAACTGAAACCGGCTACGGTAAAGGCGGTACTAATATTTTCCTTTTCCTGGGTGAGGAAGTAATCCCGCACCTTATCGAGGACTTTCTGCGTGCGTTGCTGGGTTGCGCCCGTCGGCAGTTGCACCATGGACAGGAAAACGCCCTGGTCCTCACTGGGAAGAAAAGAAGTCGGCAGCCTGGTGAACAGCACGGCCATCCCGCCGACCAGCAGGAGATAGATGAGACCAAACCGTCCCGCACGTTTGACAACATAGGCGACGCTGTTGCCGTAACGCTTCGTGTTGCGCAGAAACATCCGGTTGAACCAACCAAAAAATCCTCTTTTTTCAGTATGAGTTCCAACCTTGATCGGTTTCAGCATGGTTGCGCAGAGTGCCGGGGTCAGAATCAGGGCGACAATAACCGAAAGAGCCATCGCCGAGACAATGGTCAACGAAAACTGGCGATAGATTGCACCGGTGGAACCGCCAAAGAAGGCCATCGGCACAAAAACGGCGGATAATACCAGGGCGATACCAATAAGTGCGCTGGTAATCTGCTGCATGGATTTCCGAGTTGCCTCGAGCGGCGACAAACCTTCCGTAGCCATGATACGCTCGACGTTTTCAACAACGACGATGGCATCGTCGACCAGCAGGCCGATAGCCAGTACCAGCCCGAACATGGTCAGGGTGTTGATGGAAAAGCCAAATGCCGCCATGACGCCGAATGTGCCGAGCAAAACGACTGGAACGGCAATCGTGGGAATGAGCGTCGCCCGAAAGTTCTGAAGAAAGAGCAGCATGACAAAAAAGACCAGAATAATGGCCTCGACCAAAGTTTGCGCAACCTCGCCGATCGATATCTTTATAAAGGTCGTGGTATCGTAAGGATAGACGATATCAACTCCTGCCGGGAAATACGGCTGCAGTTCGGCCAGTTTGTCGCGAACGGCCTGGGCCGTATCGAGCGCATTGGCGCCGGTCGCCAGCATTATCCCCATTCCCGCCGCAGGCTCACCGTTGAATGTCGTCATCGACGCATAGCTTTCCCCGCCTATCTCGACCCGGGCCACATCCCGAAGACGAACCTGCGAACCATCCCGATTCACGCGGAGCATGATATTTGAGAACTCTTCAGGAGAGTTCATCATGGTTTGCGCCATCATACTGGCGCTTACCTGCTGGCCGGCAATGGACGGGGTACCACCCAGATCACCGACTGCAATCTGATTATTCTGGGCCCTGATCGAGGCGCTGACATCACCGGGAGTTAACTGAAAACTGTTGAGCTTGTTCGGGTCGAGCCAGATGCGCATTGCATATTGACTGCCGAAGATCCGCAGACTGCCGACGCCCTCGGTACGGCTGAGCGGGTCTTTCAGGGTGCTTACCATGAAATCGGAAAGGTCATTTTTATCCATGCTGCCGTCAGATGAAATCAGTCCGACGACCAGCAGAATTGTCGAATTTGACTTGGCAACCTGCAGACCCTGCTGCTGCACCTCTTGCGGAATCTGGCTCGTTACCTGCTGCAGCTTGTTCTGTACCTGCACCTGGGCTATATCCGGGTCGGTTCCCGCTTGGAACGTAAGGGTTATCGTGACGCTGCCGGAAGAAGAACTCTGGGAAGTCATATAGAGCAGGTTGTCGAGTCCGCTCATATTCTGCTCGATGACCTGCGTGACGCTGTCTTCAACCGTTTTTGCCGATGCGCCCGGATAGGTTGCGTTAATCGTCACTGCGGGAGGAGCGATTTCAGGATATTGTGAGATCGGCAGGCGCATGATCGATAATGCACCCGTCAGCATGATAACAATAGCGATAACCCACGCGAAGATGGGGCGATCTATAAAAAAATTGGCCATAGTCTACTCCGTATGCGCCACAGATGATGGGGTTTCCGTACGCACGCCTCCGCCTGTGGTTGACGATCCCTGCTGTTCAACTGCCTTGACCGTGAGTCCCGGCTTGATTTTCTGGAGCCCGGCTGTGATTAGTCGCTCCCCGCCTTTCAGACCGCCATTGACCAGGACCTTGTCTCCTATGTTGCGGCCGCTTTCGATGATACGGCTTTCGACCTTCGACTCGCTGTTCACCAGCATCACCACCGCCTGTCCTTTACTG
>JAHEMX010000671.1 GCA_024643445.1 Desulfobulbaceae bacterium
GTTATTATACATGACCGGGAAGCACACGATGACTGCCTTGCTATCATCAGGGAGGAAGGACCCTTCCCGCGCGGAGGAATCATGCATTGTTTTTCAGGCGACCTCGAATTTGCCAGAAAGATCATCGACTGCAATTTTCATATCTCCATCCCGGGGATTGTGACTTTTAAAAACGCCGCTGATCTCCACCAGGTGGCCTCATATATTCCTCTGGACAGAATACTTATTGAAACCGATGGGCCGTATCTTGCACCCGTTCCGTATCGCGGAAAGCGCAATGAACCGGTATACACGCTCTATACGGCAGAGGCTATCGCCAGGCTGCGACAGACGACAATCACTGAAATTGCCCGACAAACCAGTGCTAATGCCTGTGCCTTGTTCGGCCACGATTTTATCCTTGCACACAACGGTCCTGCCGCATGATTCGATCTAATCTTACCGCTATTCGCGATGACATCAGGCAAACCGCCCTGCGCTGCGGAAGAGATCCTGCCGATATCAAACTGATTGCCGTTTCAAAACGATTCCCCGCAGAGGTTATGTCACAGGCATGCGCTGCCGGGCAGTTTATTTTTGGCGAAAATTTCATTCAGGAAGCCGCTGAAAAAAGAGCGCTACTCGGCGCTGACGTTTGCCTCCATTTTATCGGCCATCTGCAGAGTAACAAGGCGAAAACCGCCGCCGAGGTGTGTGATGTTATAGAAACCGTTGATCGGTTTAAAATCGCTTCAGCGCTGCACCGCCACCTGCTCGCCATGAATCGCACACTGGAGGTGCTGGTACAGGTTAATATTGGCCTTGATCCGAAAAAATCAGGGATACTCCCCGAAGATACAGAACAGCTTCTGCGGCAGATAGCGGAGCTGTCGACCTTGAAGGTAACGGGGTTGATGACCATAACGCCTCTAACGGAAGATTGCGAGCAGGCACGTCCATTCTTCAGAAAACTACGAGTATTATCAGAAAAAATGAAAGAGCGGGGCTTATTTGCGACCAGCCGAAGGGTTGAACTTTCCATGGGAATGTCCGATGATTACCGGGTTGCCATAGAAGAAGGGGCAACCTTAATTCGCGTTGGCACCGCTATCTTCGGCCATCGCCCTCAAACAGGAGAAAAGAGCGGGAGCAAAACATGAAGATCACCATGATTGGAACGGGATACGTCGGCCTGGTAACCGGAACCTGTTTCGCGGAGTTTGGTCATCACGTCACCTGTGTGGACAAGTTGACCGACAAGATAGACAAGCTCAAGCAGGGGATCATTCCGATCTACGAGCCGCGACTTGACGTCCTTGTTGAAAAGAACGTGAGTGAAGGGCGCCTGTCGTTTACGACGGAAGTAGCTGAGGCTATTTCCTCGGCAGAGGCCGTATTTATAGCGGTCGGAACCCCGAGCAGTCGGCGGGGAGACGGCTATGCCGACCTCACTTACATCTATGAAGCAACCCGGGAAATCGCCGATCATCTCAAAGGATACACGGTTATCGTCGATAAAAGCACCGTACCGGTCGGGACGGCTCGGCAGGTTGCAAGAATTGTCAGGGAAGTGAACCCCACGGCGGATTTTGATGTAGCCTCCAATCCCGAATTCCTGCGGGAGGGTGCGGCGATATCCGATTTCATGCGGCCTGACCGGGTAATTATCGGGGTAGAATCCGATCGTGCCGAAGCAGTGTTGCGGGCAATCTACAAGCCGCTTTTTCTCCAGGAGACACCCATTGTCAAAACCACCATCGAAACGGCGGAATTGACCAAATATGCCGCCAATGCCTTCCTTGCCACAAAGATCAGCTTCATCAATGAGATGGCTCTTTTATGCGATGCCATCGGAGCCGATGTCGTCGCGCTGGCCAGGGGAATCGGTATGGACGGCAGAATCGGATCGAAATTCCTTCATCCGGGACCAGGTTATGGCGGTTCATGCTTTCCAAAGGATACGCTGGCCCTGCTCCGGATAGCGCAGGAAAATGGCCGGAGCATGCATATCGTAGAGGCTGCGGTTGAGGCCAATGCAGCCCAGAAGGCACTCATGGTGAAAAAGATCAGGGATATGCTCGGCGGATCAGAG
>JAHEMX010000173.1 GCA_024643445.1 Desulfobulbaceae bacterium
CGGTATCAACGAGAGCCTGCGTCTCCGCAGGATTAGCGATATTTGCCTCGATTTCATGTCCGGCGGTGGCAACAAGCGCCGGCCTGCCGCCTTTGTAGGGAATATGATCAGTTTCAATACCGGCGGCTTTGCTAAAAAGAACCGCCGCGAGATGCCATAATGTCCCTGTTCCGCCGTTCCCGATCCTGATAGCCCCGGGATTAGCCTTGGCGAATTCGATAAAGCCTTTTAAATCATTATAGGGAGCATCCTTGGGTACACTCAATGCGGCGGTATCCTCGGCAACCTGGGCTACGGGGGTAAACTGGTCGATATTGATCTTGCCAAATCCTGTGTACTGAATAAGAACCAGACTTTTTGAATAAAGGCCGAGATAATATGCCGGCTCTTCCTTGGCGATTTTCTGGGCACAGATACCGCCTCCGGCCCCCGGCAGGTTTGAGGGTATCACCTTTACCCCGGCAAGCGTTTCCATTGGCTGAACAAGTGCACGGGTGATTAAATCGTTACCGCCTCCCGCGGAGTAGCCGATCAGGAAATTAATGTCTTTTTCGGGATACGTTCCGGCAGCGTAAACACTGCTGCCAAGAGTCATGAAACATAAGAAGAAAGTTACGATTACTGCCATGGTTAATTCGGTTCGCCTTCGCATGCCTTACCTCCTGTAAAATTTTAAAGGTTATTGCAGATGGTTCGCACACTCCTGCAAACCACCTGACAGGTGGGGAGACGCCCAGCAGGTACCTGGCAGGAGCCGCCAGATGATATCTCCTTCAATTAATACCATTAAAAACTATTTTGCATCATCCTTGTTCTGGAACCATTGGAATAGTTTCAGCTTCCGCCTTAGTAACGGAAAAATGAAAAGAAAGATCGTGAAGAGAAGTATAAATAAGCTGATTGGCCTTGAAACCAGCGTATGTATAAACATCGGGACATCACCGCGGACCAGAAGCAGGCTTCGTCTGAGATTATCCTCAATAAAGGGTCCGAGAATCAAGGCGAGCACGATGGGGGTGCGAGGGAGGCCGACTTTGTACATCAGGTATCCGCCAAATCCGAAGGACAGCATCAGGCCGATATCAAAAAAATTGTTGCGAACCGAATATGAACCGATAACGGCAAACGCCAGAATAGCCACATTCAAAAAACGTTTGGGCATGGATATAAGCCGGGCAAAAAGTGGAGCGCCTGTGAGTCCGATGACCAGCATGCAGATATTTGCCAGAAACATTCCGACAAAAATGGCAGAGACCATCTCGAAATTTTCTTTAAACAAGATAGGTCCGGGTCGCATGCCGTGAATCATCAGTGCACCGATGAGAATACCGGTGACGGCATCGCCAGGAATACCAAGGGAGAGCATGGTCAGCATGGCACCCCCGGTGCAACTGTTGTTGGCTGCTTCTGCAGCTGCAATGCCTTCCAGGGCGCCTTTTCCCATTTTTTCCGGATTTTTTGAGATTCGCTTCTGCTGCCCATAGGACACGATTGAAGCAATGGTACCCCCGGCACCAGGCACCGCGCCAATAATGACTCCGATCACCGAGGAACGTATCACGGTGGGTAAGAGCCCCAGCAGGGTTTTCAGTTCGGGAATTATCTTTTTCAACGCCTGATTGACTCGTTTCAGGTGGTCTCCCTTCTCAACCTGTACCAGAATCTCAGTGACGCCAAACAAGCCGATCATCGCTATTATGAAGGGTATACCTTCAAACAGATCTGCCTGGGAGAAAGTAAAGCGAGGATACCCGCTGATCGGGTCGGAACCGACAGTCGCGAGAACGAGGCCGATGACTCCCGAGATGAGGCCTTTAAGAAAGGATCCCTCGCCGAGATAAGCGATGAGGCTCAGCCCAAGAACTCCTATGGCAAAAAATTCAGCCGAGGTGAAACCGAGCGCGAGTTTGGCAACGACAGGGGAAACCAGGGAGAGCACGATGACACTGAGAAATCCGCCGATAAACGAGGCGATAGTCGCCGTTCCGATTGCTCTGCCGGCTTGCCCCTTGAGGGTAAGGGGATAACCGTCCAATCCTGTCATGACAGCAGAAGGGGTACCAGGAACGTTGACCAGAATGGCGGAGACCGAACCGCCGTAATTACCTCCACAATATATCCCGATCAAACCGAGAATGCCTGCAAGCGGAGATAATCCATAGGTCAGGGGAACAAGAATCGCAACAGCCATGGTCACTGTCAGACCGGGCAACGCGCCGATGGTAATACCCATAAAAACGCCGCCGACAGCCATGAGCAGGACGTCCGGTTGCAGAACCAGCGGTAATCCGACGGTGTATAATTGAAAAAAATCCATCGAAAATTACTCCCGAAAAACAAACGTTATGGAAGAGGGACCTTCAGAATAGAGCCAAATACCAGATACTCGCCGATGGTCAAGAGAACGGCAAAAGCGATCCCTCCCTTCCAACTCCCGCCGAGCAGCCGAAACAGCACGAACACGAATATGATTGTGGCGGTCAGGAAGTGTGCGGTGAAGAGAAGGATCAAATACCCGACAAGCGTTGCCGAGATCAGCAATGGTTTATATAAATCCCGCGATTGTATAACCTGCGGAGATGATTTTATCTTTTGCCGGATACTGCTGGCAATGAGAATGATGGCAAGGAAAAAGAGAAGAATTATTAAAGACTGGGGATAAACGGCCGGACTATTGTATATTTTGGGTGCCTGGGGAAACGTTGTTGCCACCACCCAAAAGAACAGGCAAAAAGCAATACAGAAAACACCCGTCAGTATATCTTTCATCAGCGAGCCCCTGAATACTCAGCTATTATGTCGAATTAGCACACCTTTCTACTATCTGTTTAGAATCAACGGTATTGTTGTTATCGCTGAAGTTTGGTCGAAGGAATTCATGAGACAAAAAATCATACGAATGGTATATAGTATACTATCTATACGAGGACAAGTTATATTTGCCGCTCGTGCACGAGGTACTGTTTCCTGGCTCGGGAAAAATCCTGAAAATCTAAGCGGCCGAGTTCAGCGTCAATGGTTGTTAGCTCTGAGGTCGCTGAAAACCCACAGCAGTGCGCTAATATCCGCACAACAGGCCATTTGGCAAATGAAATCGGTAAACCAATGAGCAGGAAATTAAATGTTCGGGGTATTCTGGGATTTTATCCGACGGGTACAATATATAAAATGAAAAACACAACGACCCAAAAAGGTCTAAGACCGCCTTTGCTTGCCTGCGACAACGATTTTTTCTTTCTGCTATTCTGCTGGGAAAGCAGCAGGGAAAATCAATTTCTGTGGCAACCGGCCAGCGGCTCTGGAAGGTTATGAAACCTATTGAACTTCACCACAGCAACCTGTCTGAGCAGGTTTATACCTACATCAAGAGAATGATCCTCTCCGGAGAAATAAGAGGCGGAGAAAGGATCCCCGAGGAACGAGTCGGGCAGCTTTTTGGTGTCAGTCGTACGCCAATCAGGGAGGCGTTAAAACGATTGAGTGAATACGGACTGGTACATATAAAACCAAGGAGTTATGCCGTCGTCGTCGGTCTTACCAGGGAAGAAACAACACAGCTGGCTTGTGTCAGGGCTCAGCTTGAGACGTTATCTGCACGGCTGCTTTCTGAAGTGGGAAGCGATGATGACTTTGATTATCTCGAGAAAATTGCCAAGGAGTGCGATATATTAGTTGCCAGGGGAGATGTGGCCGATGCATTTGAAAAGGACAGTACCTTTCACCTCGAGATTGCCAAAAGATCCAAAAACCGCCATCTCTATGAGATTTACGAGAAGATTGATGCGAAGATCAGGCTGTCCTGGCTTATTATCAAACTTCCTTTGGACAGATTGGAATCTTCCATAAACCAGCACCGAAAAATAATCAAGGCCATGAGAACCGGCAATCCGGTGCTCTCTGAAGACCTTATGAAACATCACATTCTTCATCAGTTAACCTACTAGACCTCAGAGCTGATCGTGGCCGGCACGGCTCATTCAGCTGCACAGCCTTTTGGCAGGTCTTTTTCCGCTGTAAATGCCCAGGCATTTTTTTTATTTCCGGTTCCTTGGCATTTCCTCGGCCAGAGAGAACTCCTTAGTTTACGATGCCTGGTTTTTCTCTTTCTTATCAGTTGATGTAAGACAGCGCTGAATGATCAAAAAATGAGCGTACCCGCATCGACTTGTTGACGAAAGGAGATATCGTTATAAGGTTATTGCAGGGAGGCGATACCCATGAAGCTTATATTTGTCCCTGGTTATCAGGTCATTAAATCTTCAGGATGTTCACTTCGCAGCAGACGATATAGCTTTTTCGCACGGAATAGCAATGATTAGGCTGAACGATTTCAGCATATAACAAACCAACTGGAAACAAAATGCAGGAAGAGGTTATAGGGGATCTCTATGAAACCATATTTTATCGTGACGATTTTTGTCTTGCTGCTGTTGGTTCTGTCGAACTGTTCATCAGGTGACTGGCGAACGGCAAGCAGGGAATCTGCAGGACTGGCACCGGACCCGTCAAGCACCAAGGAAGCGATAATGCAGGTATATGGAGCGAGCACTTACGGCTGGCGCGGCTGGTTTGCCATACACACCTGGGTGTCCGTTAAACGATCTAACGATGACTTCTATACGGTATACGATGTGGTTGGCTGGCGTGGCAGACACGGACAGCCCGTTATGCAGATCACCCGGGATATCCCGGATCGTTACTGGTTTGGAGAAAAACCGCGGATTATCAAAGAATACCGGGGAGCGGGGACGGATAAACTTATCGATGCAGTCGACCGGGCGGCCAGGGCGTATCCGTGGAAATCTATCTATAAGGCATTTCCCGGCCCTAACAGTAATACCTTTGTCGCCTGGATTGGCAAGCAGGTGCCGGAACTGGATTTAATGCTTCCCTTTTCAGCAATCGGCAGCGGATACGTTCAGCAATAGTTTTTTCTGGGAATAGCAATCTTGCCGCTGCAAGAGTGGAAAAGAATAAGAAACATCATCCGGCTTGATATCAAACAAAGCTGTTTTTTTCTGGAGCGGTTCCTAAATCAATTTTATGAAATAGATGATTTTAAACCCTTGTAATCTTCTGAAAAATCTAAGATAATCAACTTGAGCGATCAGGTAACATGTTCGGCTGGCTATGGACGCGTCTGAAATGGTGAGTGACTACCGGTTGTTTGAAAATGGCGGCCGGCAGCGCCCCCTGCAGGAGTGATCAGAATGCAATCTATCGAACAGTTTTTATTGGATATTGTTTATTTTTTCATCGGCAACTGGATTGCCTCGGCCATTTTGGCTGTGGTCATCATCGCCATGGCCATCAAAAAACCTGAACTGCTCTTTAAAGTCGCAGGTGGCATTGTTCTGAGCGTTGCCGTGCTCTATATGATGATATTCCTTGAAAAGTCCATGTTCTCCGGTGTTTCTTCGAAGGAACGATCCTTTGAGGTAGAGCGCCAGTCGAAATAAGAGATTTCGCTTCTATCTGTCGAGGAAATCCTCAAGCAGTGCCTGTCGCCAGGATAGAGTCAAGAGAAGCCATTCGTCTTTTTCTTCAACGAGCGATACATCAAACCAGTACATATCGGCATTAAGGTCTGGCAGCATGGACGAATCGCTGATCGGACTCGCTGCAATTGCCGCAAGTATTGTTGTTTCAATCAGGCCATCATTTTTGATCGCCGATTTCATTCGTGATAAAATATGGATATTTTTGTTTCTGAAAACATAAGCAGCCGCTATCGCATTAATATCCTGTTTTCGGCGTCCCTGCTCATCGTGGTATCTCTCTGAAATCATCTTGTTCAAGGTGCGCAGTTTTCTTTGTTCGAAAATGGATTCACATCGATCTATAAAATCTGCAGCAACAGCTTCAGGTGTATCGTGATTGGAGCAGGAAGGAAGTAGAAAAAGACTAAGAAACAGTAGTGTCGTCAGTGGAGCCGATCGATATACGCGAACGATGCAAGAACAGGATAGTATGGTTTTACCGGGTCGTAAAATCACCTTCCATCCATGTGGCTTCTAAGTTGATTGCGCTGTTCATGCAGGCATGCTGAAAGGAGGGTGTCGCTGTCTTCTTTCGTTATCGGGTTAAAGTACAGCGCCGTCTGGTAGCGTTCGTTTCTCACTTTTCGTGTTCTGACAACCTGAGCAAGGCAGGTGACCTGCTTTTCTATGCCGGGCAAATCAATTTTAACGGATATGGTGCTGTTGTCTTCAAGTTGTTTCGGAAAAATGCAGAGCACGCCGGTTGCGGACAGGTCTATAGTTGAGCCGGTAATTTCCCATGGTTCCTGCTCGTCATCATCGTCCCGCTTTGAAAATGCGGTAATGGTGGTGGAGAGTTCTACTCTTGGTAGATCACGGGAACTGGCCGGATCGATGTGATCGGTGGCCCGCATCATGATAGTGAAATCGTCATGGAATGTTTCAACGGCGGCCTTGAAAATGAGAGGGGAGTTCCCGGTGACTATTTCAATGATGTATGACCGGCTTACTTCCAGTTCTTCGGGGACCGGTTTTTTGGGCGGAAAAATGAGCCTGAACAAGGGGGCATCAGCTGCTTTAAAAACACAGTCCAGTTGCGCCGGCTCACCGCTGTTCAGCGTTATACGCAATTTCGCGGTATTGTTGTCATTGATCGAGCTGACTAGTCTGATGAGTGATGATGACACGATTTACCGTCTTAATATTATATATTTTCAGAACCACGAATACCGTGATCCAAACGGAGCATCCGGCGCTGTTCGACAAGGCAAAAGCCGATTATCTTGTTCCTTTCTTCTTCGGATATAATATCAAAACGATAGGCGACTTTCCACTGATTATCGTTTGCCTGAAGCGTTCTTATGGGATGAGCCGCGACCTTGATCTGTTCCGGTGGATCCGTAGGCAATGATATTTCAAGATGTACCTGATCTGCAGAGGGCGGTTTTTCAGACAACGAAACAAGGATGCCGCTTCCGGTCAGATCAATCGCCTTGCCGTTTAGGACCAGGCCGCCATTATGTTTGCCGGACAGAATATTATTTACCGTGATGGTAATATCGGCATTTACATGGACACGGCAAAAGTCGCGATTTTGATTCATACCTGAAAATTCCACGACGACAATCTCAAGCATTAATTGGCTGAGAAGATACCCGCTGTCCGGAATAAATGTCCTGTTGAAGTCAGCATCTTTAATAGTTTCGGGTATCTTCCCTGCCTACCGGATTTAGCTGTATCAACTGCAGGATTCTCTCTATCGCCTTCCTTTGCCAACGGGTCCGAGCTGGTGATCAGCTGATGACAAGGAGGCTGCTTAATAAACACCGAATCCTTTGGGTTATACGCAAGATGCTTTACTATACACAACATTTATCATCAACGTTTTGAAATATCAATAAATATTGACTTGGAAACGATTTAGAGAATAAATGTGTGATGATTTGTTGATGTTTTTGAGCTACCATTGACCCTCGCTTTCTGCCGAAAAAC
>JAHEMX010000174.1 GCA_024643445.1 Desulfobulbaceae bacterium
GATCGGAAGGGGCTGCTGGTCGGGCAGCAGAAAATCAACCTGCACCAGGTTGGCCGTGAATTGTCCCCCTGCGCCGGAAAGCCTACGCCGGGGTCCGCCGATCTCTGCTTCATCAGCCCGCGGCCGATAAAGGAGATACAGGCACACCTGGCCCGCTGTTCGGTCGCCATCGAGCTCGGGCCGGTCGGCCGGACCGGTGCACGTGGCGAGATGACCTCGCTGTACTTCCGGGACCCGGACAACAACCTCATCGAGCTCAGTCATTACCGCTGAAAGAGCAGCCCGCAGCCTGAGGCGAGCCGATACCGGCTACTTCTCGGGCGGCAACAGCTGATCGCGTGCTTTCGTATGCACCTTCCACCCGAGACCCTCCAGCTCAGCCCGGGCAGTTTTACTGAAATCTCCCAGAACCCATATCTCCAGCCCCCCGCCGGCTGCAGCCTTCACCTTGGCAGCCAGGGCAGTGCTCACATCTGCAATTTTCTCGCTCCAGATGATATGATCGGTTGGCAGAATAACGACGACACTGCCGTCCTTTTTTGTTGCCCGGGTAATCCGACTCATTGCGTTCAGCTCTTTGAGCGGGGCCACGTGTTTGTGATAACCTGCCGTCAGAACGGCAATTTCCGTAATTGTCCTGGCCATTTCACCATCGCTTGCCTGCAGACCGACTGTGACGAAGAGTTGCCGGTTGGCAATCCCCTTCATGGCTTCAAGGGCTGTTGTCAGGATGGTTGACAGGGCGGGTGAGAAAACGGGGTTGTTCAAGAACAGCTCGACCGTGTCCTGATCCACCCCCATGGCCAGCAGCTTGTTCCTGTTCTGTAGCCAGAGCTCAGACGCGGGCGTCGTGTTGATCGCTTCATTCAGGAGTCGAGCTGTACCTGAGGTGGTAATAACCAGGCCCCCCACGCCCGGCACGATACTCGTTGCAACACCGACACCAAGACCGCCGAGATAGTCTGCCCAGGCCAGCCGATCCAGCTCCTCCTGCAGCACCTGGTTGCTGGAGTAGACGTTAACGCCATACCGGGTTGCTATCTGCCCCTTCGACTTGGAAAAACCTATCAGCTGCTCCATCTTGCTATCTTCCGCCTCGGAGACCTCACGACTGCCGACCGTCTCTTTTGCCCGGTTAAACAGGCTGCCCACACCTGCGGCAGCACCCTTGAGTGTTTTTTCCGGGTCGCTGAACAGATTTTGCAATCCGGCCACCGTGTTCTGCCCGGACTTTTTGAGCGAGGCTAAGGCCGTGTCATCGGTTTCGATCTGCTTCATTACGGCAATGGCCTCAATTTCTTTGACCAGTTGACGCAAAGCGCTATCGGAGCCCGCCGTAAAAGAGCCAAAGGGTGAAGACACCTGATAGTGGTTAAACATGCCGTCATTGGCGACCTGCTCGTTTACCGTATGGTTTTTTCCCTTGATGATATCCTTTTGAAGCAGTGACCCGGCCGACAACATTCCGGGTTGCTCATAGGATGCAGCCGACATCTGAGGCATACCGACAAGAAGCAGGCAGAGTGCGATACAAATCGGCATATGGTGCAGATGGGAACATGGCAGCTGTTCGTTTTGATCATGAGGCATGGTGTTACTCCATATTGTCTGAGGTCATTGTCATCCCGCCGGGAACGAGCCAGCAGAGGCCAGAAAAGAGCTTCAGGCACCCGGCCTTTGCTCCTGTCCCTGATCGCTCCGGGATTTATTCATACAAGGCGGCCAGATCACTTCTCTTTCGTGCTGTCCTTCTGGGGTCTGGAAAAGTCGAAGACCGTTTCGTTTTGCTTGATCAAGCCATATTTTTCCCGGGCTATCTCCTCCAGGTAGACAAGATCATTTTTCAAGCGTTCTATCTCCTCCTGCAGCTTTTCATTATTCTGCACGAGCTCACTGGTTTCTGTTTCCAGACTGGCGACCTTGCTCCGCATTTTAAGCAGGCTGTAGACGCCGGTACCCGGAGCAAAGAGCAGCCAGGCCAGTGATCCGATGACCAGCAGGAGGATTATTTTCAGGAGCCGGTTTTCCTGCAGCGGAGTCAGTTTTTTTTTCGGTTTTCTTCTCACCTGCTTCTCACTATAATGATCTAACTCCTTGACACGCGGCCTCCGGATGTACCCCTTCGGAACATTTTCTGCGACACGCACACCGCAAAGCAGCTATCAGGCGGTAAACAGCAGGCTCCGGGTGCGACGCGCTTAAATAAATACCATCGTTTAACGGATCTTCCATGTCCAGCAAAGAACTCGTTCTCGTCAGCGCCTGTCTTGCCGGCCTGCAAACCAGATACGATGACCGGGTAGCTGCCAGCCCGGCATGCCTGCAGCGCCTGGCTCAGACGAACTGGATTCCCGTCTGCCCCGAGCAGCTGGGCGGGCTTGCCACCCCGCGCTGCGCAGCAGACATCATCGACGGCACCGGCGCCGATGTCCTGAAAGGCCGTGCCCGGGTTGTCTGCAGGGACGGCTGCGACGTCACTGAAGCCTTCATCAAAGGGGCCAGGCAGGTACTGGACATCGCCTGCCGCCAGCATATCACCACCGTAATCCTGAAAAGCCGCAGTCCCTCGTGCGGTGTCCGTAAACAGGGAGTTACGGCCGCCCTTCTCGATAAACACGGCTTCAAGCTCGAAGAATTCGACTAAGAATCGCGCGCCTTCCTCAAGGTATCTTCATTATTTTCAGGATAATAATCCCCACTTCATAGAGCAGGTACAGCGGCCCGCCCATCAGCATCATATTCACGATATCGGGGGTCGGCGTCAGCAGCGCCGCAAC
This sequence comes from Desulfobulbaceae bacterium, assembly GCA_024643445.1. Lineage (GTDB taxonomy): Bacteria > Desulfobacterota > Desulfobulbia > Desulfobulbales > Desulfocapsaceae > Ww85. Next base: position 2,778 of record JAHEMX010000174.1, read on the forward strand.
AATGGCGATCAGCAGCAGGGCGTAGCGGCGATTCCGGGAAAAAAAGCTCCTGGTTACGAGCCCGACTTTTGCCGTGAAGACCATCAGGATCGGCAATTCAAAGATAATGCCGAAGGCGAGAATGAATATCGTGACAAAGTTAACAAACCGCCCGATTGAAATGACCGGCTTGAGCTCTTCCGAACCAAAGCCGAGCAGGAAATTAATACCGAAGGGCAGGGTTACCTGGTAGCAGAATATGGTTCCGGCGTAAAAGAGCAGGCAGGTAAAGAAGGTGAAAAGAACCAGCTGCCGCCTTGTCACCTTGAACGGTTTACCGACAGACTTCAGCAATACCGCCATGATCCACGGCATGAGACCGTAGAGCGCCGCGAAGAGGGCCAGCTTGACGTGCGCCAGAAAGGGCCCGGAGACAGAAAAAAAATAGAGCTTTTCGGCAAGATGCGCCTGCACCACGCGCAGCAGCTGCGGTGTCAGGAAAAACACCGCAACGGTCACCAGCATGACGGTGATAAACAAGGCCCGTATGGATTTGCGCAACTCGTTGATAAAAACGATCAGCGCCGGTGGTGATTCATTCATCATTGACTATAGTTTCTCTGTAAAGACCACAAATGGGGATCCTTGCCTTGCTGCCTGTCTGCTTTTAGATCACGAGAAAATATCAGATGGCGTAATGAAAAGCAATTTGATAGAGGTTGCGTTAGCCATAAAGCCGTGATAAACAGTGTTACCGAGCCTTTACTAACCTTTCTCCACCATAAGGGTACCGAAAATAATCAGGTAATTCGTTCGAGATCAAGCTATGCGGAAAAGCTCACCTCAGGTATATACTTGAGATTCAAGGAATAAAATCTCCAGCATAACTCAGCGATCGGGCGAAAGGGCGATTATTCAAGGGAACCTCAACAAGATGATACGATACTATGCTTGAGTTACGATTCATACGGGAAAATATTGAACTGGTCAAAGCAAAGACGGCGAAACGCGGTCTGGATACCGCTATGCTTGACCGTTTCATGGCGATCGATGCTCGCCGCCTGGCCATTCTCAGCGAGGTTGAAGGACTGAAAAACCGCCGCAATACCGCATCCAAAGAAATTGCCGATTTCAAGAAAGCCGCTGATCACGCTTCGGCCGAGCCGCTCATCCTTGAGATGAAGGAGGCCAACAGCAGGATCAAGGAACTCGACGAGGAACTCTCGGCGGTCCAGGAAAGCCTCCAGGACATTGTCATGTCCGTGCCCAACCTGTGTGACGACTCCGTTCCCGAGGGACGGGACGATAGCGACAACATCGAAGTCAGAACCTGGGGTGATAAGCCTTCCTTTTCCTTTACGCCCAAAGCTCACTGGGATATCGGCGTGGAACTCGGCGTGCTGGATTTCGAACGGGCAGCAAAAATCTCGGGTTCACGTTTCGCCCTTCTGTCAGGTCAGGCGGCCAGGATGGAACGGGCGCTGGCCAATTTCATGCTCGACCTGCATACCGGCGAGCATGGCTACACGGAGATCCTGCCGCCATACCTGGTTAACACGCCAAGCATGACGGCTACCGGCCAGCTGCCGAAATTCGAGGAAGACCTGTTCAAAATCAAGGACTGGGATCTCTACCTGATCCCGACCGCCGAAGTGCCGGTGACCAATATTCATCGGGATGAAACGCTCGAGGAGCGTGACCTGCCGCTTAAATATACCGCTTTCACCCCCTGTTTCCGCTCAGAGGCGGGATCATATGGCCGCGACACGAGGGGACTGATCCGGCAGCACCAGTTCAACAAGGTGGAACTGGTCAAGTTCACGACGCCGGAGAGCTCTTTCGACGAACTGGAATCACTGCTTGCCAATGCCGAGAAGGTGCTGCAGCTGCTTGGCCTGCATTATCGTGTCGTCACGCTCTGTTCGGGCGATCTTGGCTTCTCTGCAACCAAGACCTACGATATCGAGGTATGGCTGCCCGGCCAGGAGGCCTACCGTGAGATATCCTCCTGCTCCAACTTTCTCGACTTTCAGGCACGCCGCGGAGCGGTGCGTTATCGTCCCGAAGGCGAGAAGAAAAGTAAACTGGTACATACGCTTAACGGCTCGGGCCTGGCAGTCGGCCGGACCCTGGTGGCAATCATGGAGAACTACCAGCAGGAAGATGGGAGTATTGGTGTTCCCGATGTGCTGAAACCATACGTTGAGAGCCGTCTATAAGATCCTGGCGCGTAACTGCCCCGGAGGGACCTATGCAGCGATTTGCTCACCACGCAGCGCTCATCATCTGCTTTGTTGCACTTTGTTTTGCCACCTTCCTTTTCCATCCCCCGTTTTCCGCTGCCGCCGGCTCAAAGGAGGTGACTCCTGCCGGAGGAAATGCTGAACAGGTCATGGCCGGACTCAGCGACGAGCAGGTCAGGAAGATGCTCATTGACGAGCTCAAAAAAGATGCCGGGCAGTCAGAACCCGATTACGATGAGATGAAGGGGCCGGCATCCTTTCTCTCGAGAATGCTGAATAGCCTGAGCAGCGGACAGGACAAGGACGAGGACCAGCTCAGGGCGCTCTTCAACGGTATTCCGAATGTGCTGCCGGACCTCTACCGGGTATTCATCAAACTCTGACCCTACGGTACATCGCAGGGTGCGATGCTTAACGTCCTCTGGGTAGGCCTCTACATCCTCATCGGACTTGCTGTCGAGGGTTTGTTCAAAAAAATGGTGCTAACCAGGTACCTGACCGAGCCGGATTTCAGCGATGCCGACTTGGGCGCCACCGACAAATTCCTGGCCGCCCTGACCCAGGTCCTGCCGACGGTAATCGGACTCGTCTTTTTCTTCGGTGCCGCCTATTTCTCCTACATGGTCTTCATCTGGACCAATTCATCCTTCCTGCAGCTCTTTTTCCTGGCGACACTGATCTGTGTCACCTCCGTCAGGTCCATTTCCATCCTGTCGCATATTGTCTTTTCGCCCGAATACCCGCAGCTCAGGATCATCCCCCTGCAGGACGATCCTGCCCGCACGGGTCACCGGCTGGTCGTCTGGACGTTCGGCTATATTATCGTTGCCCTGATGTTCGCCGTCGTGGCACGGCGGCTTGGCGCCGTGCAGGAAACGGTGCGTCTGCTGCAGCTCCTTTTCGCCACGCTCCTTCTCGTCGCCACCGCCTTCGGCGTCATTTCCAGGAGGAAGAAGGTCGGCGAGATGATCGTTGAGGCGGGGTTGCACGATAATCAGAGTCTGACCTGGGGAAGAAAACAGTTCGCCGCGGTCTGGCATATCCTGGCGCTTTTTTACCTCCTTACGCTCTGGATACTGCTGCTTGAAGATCTGGCAGACCCGAACGTCAAGGGTGGCGGCGCCTTTATCCTGAGTTTCTTCGTCGTACCGATCTGGATGGTTGCCGACCGCCTGATACAATGGGTAGTCAAGTATTCGATGAGTACCCTGAAGATTCACCAGGATTCCTATCATGACAAGACCGAGCCTACCGAGCTGGATCTCCTGGAGCGGGAAAAGGGGCGACACCTGTTTTTCAAGGTCAAGGGAATTGCCCGAATCAGTCTCGTGGGTACACTGATTGTCTGGGTCGCCAACCTGTGGCATATCCGCATCCCGTTCTTCTCGCAGCTCGCTGCCGTTCTGCTTGACTCCATCATTATCCTGACCCTGGCTCTGTTTTTCTGGCGCTTCATCAGCTCCTGGATCGAACGGAAAATAGAGGAATCTATGCCGGAAGAGGTTGAGGAGGACGATCAGCAGGATGATGAATGGGGCGGGGCGGCAAGCCGCGGGCGGGCCTACACCCTGCTGCCGATGGTGCGCAAGTTCATCGGAACCATTCTCGGGGTCATGGTCATCATGACCCTGCTTTCCTCGATGGGCGTCAATATCGGCCCGCTCCTGGCCGGTGCCGGTGTTATCGGCCTGGCCATCGGCTTTGGTGCACAGAAACTGGTTGCCGACATTTTCTCCGGATTCTTTTACCTGCTCGATGATGCCTTCAGGGTTGGTGAATACCTGACCGCCGGCTCAGTCTCCGGTACCGTAGAGACCATTACCCTGCGCAATATCATGCTCAGGCACCATCGCGGCATGCTGCAGATTATCCCGCACAGCGAGCTTGGCGCAATCACCAACTTCATGCGCGGCGGCATCATCGTCAAGTTCAACCTCGATTTCCCGTATGATGCCCCGATTGACAAGATCCGCAAGATCATCAAGAAGATCGGCCAGACAATGCTGGAAAACCCGGAGTACGGCAAGGATTTCATCCGCCCGCTCAAATCCCAGGGGGTGCGCGAAATCACCAACTCGGTGATGACCATCAGGGCCAAGTTTACCGCCCAGCCGGGCACTCATTTTGTTATCAGGCGGGAGGCCTACCGGCTGATAACCGAGGCCCTGAGCGCCCAGGGAATTTACTATGCCCACCGCAAGGTTATCATCGATGTGCCGGAACACTACCCGAACGGGGGCGAGAAAGAGGCCCAGAAACAGCTTACCCGGGCAGCAGGTGCGGCAGCCGCCGCACGCGTTATCGAGGAAGAAGAGCAGGCTGCCGCAGCAGCAGGCGGCGGTGGCGGCGATGATGACATGATGGGCGGATAAGAACGCCCGAACTGCAGAAACCAGGAGCCTGTCGGAGAATTACATTTTTTCTCAGATCAAGGCATTGCAAGAAAAT
>JAHEMX010000002.1 GCA_024643445.1 Desulfobulbaceae bacterium
CTTTTGTCATCTTTGCCCAGGTGGTTCTTCCCGGCACCATATCAACGACCAACGAAATCTGGTTCAAACAGGTACGCGGCAAAGTGCCGCTCGGTATTTTCCGCAACGGTCGTTATTATTACCAGGGCAGCGAAGGGTTCTACTCGTTCCGATGGCCCAACAAGGATCTCATGGTTTTCAGGGATTTCTCCTATTCGACCTGGGACGAGAATTACAACGTCAGGTCCATGACCGTTGCAAATTTTGCGGACTGGCTTCCCGAGACATCCTCATGGCTGCTCAAGCAGGGGCAGATAATCGAACGTAGCGAACGTAGTTCTTTTGTTGCCAAGCCGTTTGAAACCTGGACACTGCAGTTCCCTGAATCCCCGGGAGACTTTCTCATCCCGGAATACGAGTCGGCCGAGATGTCCCTGACCGGTCTTTACACTGATATAGACAAACAGGATACCGAGAGCGATACCGTCAAGACCCGGGCGGAATTCTATGGACGCATCTCCTATCTCGTTCTCGGCATTCCGCTCCTGTTTCTTGGTCTGCCGATCCTGATCATCTCGTATCGCCGGTGGGGAAGAGACCTCTCCATCGCCATCCCGATCAGCTGCTTCATAGCCTTCGGCGCCTGGGGAATATGGGGAGCACTTCAGTCTTTTGCCAAGACCGGCTACATTCCGCCCATGCCCGCTGCCTTCGGCGTCCATATTGTTTTCACCTTTCTCGGTATATACCTGCTGAACAGAGAGGACAGGTGAGCTCTGATGAAGCAGGAAAACAACGGCATCGTCTGGAGCGCACCGGCGCTTCCTCTTTATCAGTCGCTGGAACCCCTGCTCGATGCAGCCGGCCTGATCGACGCACTGGCCGGGCAGCAGACGGTTGTGATCAAACCGAATCTGGTCGAGGCGCTCGATCCCCCCATTACCACGCCGGTCGGTATTGTCGAGGCCATGGTCGACTATCTTGTCAAACGCAGGACCGATATCGAAATCATCGTTGCCGATGGTACCGGCTCACGTGAATACGATACCTTTCACTGCTTTGAGCGCCTGGCCTATCTGCCTCTGGGCAGGAAAGAGCGTGTCGAATTGCGCGACCTCAATACCGAGCCGTCCCGTAAACTCGTTGATGCCTCCTGCAAACGGTGGCCGCAGATGTATCTTCCCGAACTGCTTTTCCAGAGTTTTCTGATCTCTGTTCCGGTACTCAAAGCGCACTCGCTGTCGAGGGTGACACTTACCATGAAAAACATGATGGGCTGCGCCCCTCCGGCTCATTTCAGCGGCGGAGGCAGCTGGGGCAAATCCTCGTTTCACCGGGGGTTAGAAGAAGCGATTTTTGACCTGAATCGCTACCGGACGCCTGATTTTACTGTCCTGGATGCAACGATCGGCATGGCCCGGGCCCACCTCTGGGGACCGACCTGCAACCCGCCGGTAAACCGTATTGCCCTCTCCTATGATCCGGTCGCCATTGATTCCTACGGGACATCGCTGCTGCATAAATCGTGGCGTGATATCGGCCATATCAGGATGGCCCACCAGGTTCTCGGTATCGCCGAGCCACTGGATATCAGGGAACCAGACCTGATTCAGGTGCAATAAAAAAAGGGGGACGGCGCTGAAGCGCCTCCCCCTTTTTCCCGCTGTTTGGGGCCGGACTTTATTGTGCCTTTTTCTCCTCCGATTTCTCCTCGGGTTTCTCTTCCGTTTTTTCCTCCGCTTTCACTTCCGGCTGCTTCTCGATGCCGAGCAAATCGATTTCGAAAACCAGCACCGAGTTCGGCTGGATAACCGGTGGCACGCCTTTTTCACCGTAAGCAAGATCAGACGGAATTACCACCCGGTATTTGGAGCCAACCTCCATCAACTGGACCGCTTCGCTCCAGCCGGGGATAACCTGGCTGACCGGGAATACTGCCGGCTCGCCGCGCTTGATGGAGCTGTCGAATTCGGTGCCATCGATCAGGCTGCCGACATAATCGACCTTTACGATGTCTTCGGCTGTCGGTTTCGGCCCGCTGCCCTTTTTCAGCTCCTGGTACTGGACGCCGGTGTCGGTGACCTTCACCCCTTCTTTCTTTTTGTTCTCCTCAAGAAAAGCCAGCCCGGCAGCAGCGTTCTTCTCCATCATCTCGGTAAGCTGCCGCTCCTGCTCGGCTTTCATGGTCAGGGCGAACTCTTCCTGGACGGCGGTAATTTCCTCTTTACTCAGCTTTGGTTCTGCTCCGGTAATACCATCGTCCATCCCCTGTTTCAGCACGTCAAGGGTGATCTTGTCTCCCATCGTTTTCAGGTATCCGCCAAGATCGAGACCGATGGAGTAACTGAGTTTTTCCTGGAAGGTCTTGAATGGACCTTCGTCCTTTGTCTCTGCAGCATTGAGGCAGAAGGGGAACACGATTAAACCGAGCGCAAGGCTCACGATAACTTTCTTCATTATGTCTCCTAAGTTTTTAATAGGTGTGGGTGATCCCGCACCTCCTGCGTAAGGCAGGAGGTGGTAACAAACCATCTGTTTATAACGTTTTCATCGGCAAAGGGCCAGATAATTTCTGGTTGCCGGTATCTCTTGCGGTTTTACAGCAGCACGATGGTGACGCCCGGATTGTTGAATTCGGACCCGCATCGCTGTTCAAGCTCAGGGAATCTTCGGATCAACGCCTTTCCCGCCCCGGAACGCCTGTTGAATTCCTCGCCACCGATGAACCCCTTCAATTTTTTCTGCTGAACCATATAATCGAGGATTTTCCTGCATTCAAGCCTGATACTGCCGCCTTTTCCGGATGATCCGTAGCCATGAATCAGGGACAGCACCATGACGTTCTCGTTTCGCGCCCGGCCGATCTCAAGCTCCAGCCGCTTCAGGGCAGTTGCAACCGTGGGCCGGCCCCGTTCCAGATTTATCTTCCGGTGCAGGACAAAGGTCTTTACCGCATCTGTTGCCGCATCCGCAAGCACACTGCCGCAATATCTGCAGGCAGCACTTCCCGCTTCGCCTTCATTTCCGCATACGGGACAGAGTGTCATGTTCTCCTGCTCCCGGCCTGCACCGGGTTTATCTGCGACCTCAGCAATAGCCTCTCCCCCGTTTTGTTTTAAACGCGACGCCCGACCCTTCTGCAGCAACGGTTCAAGGCCCCGGGCACCCCCTATTCGCAGTTCATCGCGGCCTACAATCGCCGGGCAGATATTACCGGCGTCATCTGGTGAAGATGCTTGAGAAGTGTCTGGAGATGATCAAGGTTTCTCACCTCAAGAGCAATGGTGAACTCAACGGTATTAACCGGGGTGGTGTGCGCAGATATCTCCACGATCGAGGCGTCGTCTGAACCGATGGCTGAGCTGATATCGGCAAAAATCCCTTTGCTGTTTTCTGTAAACACCTGTATTTCCGCGCGGTAGTGCTGCTGTTCCACGCTGTTCCAGAAGACCTCCAGCCAGCGCTGAGGATCCGATTTCAGCAGGTTCGGGCAGTCCGCTTTGTGCACCGAAACACCACGCCCGGTGGTGATGAACCCGAGAATCGGGTCGCCCGGGACAGGATTGCAGCAATGGCTGACCTTGGCCAGCATATCGTCAACACCATCGATATAGATGGCAGATCCGCTTTTGCCCCCGCCGGGGTGCTGCTGACGGCTCACCATTGCCGCTGCAAGCTCTGCGGGCGTCATCTCGGCTGTCGCGGCTTCGTGTTCCTTCCTGAGTTCCGGCGGATCAAGAGCCTTGACCAGGTTCTGAACCGTAATATTGCCGCCGCCGACCTTGGTCAGCATGTCATCCAGTGAGTTGCAGCGAAGTGTCTTGAGCAGCAATTTGATATGACCGCTTTTAAGCAATTTTTTCAGCGTCAGATCGTGTTTTTTCAACTCCCGTTCACAGATTTCCCGGCCAAGGATCAATGCCTTCCCGGTCTCTTCACGCCGCAGCCAGGACCTGATTCGGGTACGGGCCCGGCCGCTCTTTACCATGTCCAGCCAGCCACGCCGCGGAACCTGGTTCGGCGAGGTGATGATCTCGACGATATCACCGTTCTGCAGGTGATATTTGAGGGGAACGAGGCGACCGTTCACCTTGGCTCCGGCACAGTGATCCCCCACTTCCGAGTGAATGGCGTAGGCAAAATCTATCGGACAGCTCTGGGCCGGAAACTCCTTCACTTCACCGTTCGGCGTCAGGGCATACACTTCAGGATCGTGCAGCTCCCCGCGCAGGCTTTCGAGAAATTCCCGCGAGTCTTCAACATCCTGCAGCGAATTGACAAGTTTTTTCAGTTCCCTGAAGACCCTGGCGTCCTTCTTGTCTATCTGCTGACCTTCCTTGTAGGCCCAGTGCGCCGCAACACCTTCCTGGGCGACCCGGTCCATTTCCTCGGTCCTGATCTGTATTTCGATAAAGTGATCCCGGGGACCCACAACCGTCGTATGCATCGACTGGTAGTTATTGGCCTTCGGCACGGAAATAAAATCCTTGATACGTCCGGGAACCGGCGACCAGTTGGCATGGATGATGCCCAGCGCCTCGTAGCAATCCTTTACCGAGTCGACAATGATCCTGAAGGCAACCCGGTCATAGACCCGCTCGAGCGGGATATCCTGGGCAACGAGTTTCTTGTAGATTGAATAGAGATGCTTCGGCCTGCCGATAATTCTGATCGGAGATACGCCGCTGTTGTGCAGTTTTTCATAGAGAACCGCAATCATCTCGTCAACATAATTCTGGCGTTCTTCGAGAGAGTCCTCCAGTTTGCCGTTGAGGTCTTCGTAATCTGAAGGATAGAGATACTTAAAGGAAAAATCCTCCAGCTTACGCTTGATCCAGTCGATACCAAGTCTGCTTGCCAGCGGGGCATAGAGGTCCAGGGTTTCCCGGGCAATTTCCAGCTGTTTATCGCGATCCACGAGATCGAGCAGCACCATGTCCTGGAGACGGTCGACAAGCCTCACCAGCAGTACCCTGATGTCCTTGGCCATGGCCAGAAGCATCTTGCGCATGTTCTCGGCCTGACTCGCCAGCCGGCTGTTGTACTGGACACTGGTTATTTTTGTGGCACCGCTGACGATATAGGCAACATCCTCCCCGAACTTCTCTTCCAGCTCGTCAAAGGACAAACCGTTTTTCAGGGAACCGTGCAGCAGACCGGAAATAATGGTGTCCAGATCAAGGTGCATGGAGGCAAGCGTCGAAGCAACCTCCAGGGCATGAATCAGGTAGGGTTCACCGGAAAAGTGCTTGCCGCCGCGGTGCAGATCAACCGCAATTTCCCAGGCCTGATCAATCGGGGTGAGATCGACACCGTGCAGATAATTGGCAGCAAGCAGCTTCAGACCGCCGGGATTTATGGCTGAATCATACCCCATAAAACCCCTCTACCGTTGCCCTGTCAGCTCGGCAAGACGCCGGCGAATGAGATCAACGAGCCCGTCCACCGTTGACTCTTCGGCCTTGCCGTCACGTCGTCGTCTGATCTCGACCATACCGTTTTCCTGGAACCGTTTTCCGACCGTAACCCGCAGCGGAAAACCGAGAAGATCCGCATCCTTGAATTTGACACCCGGCCGTTCATCCCGGTCGTCAAGAAATACATCGATCCCGGCAGCAGAGAGCTTTGCGTAGATCATCTCGGCCGCCGCGCTGATGTCCGTATCCTTCAGCCCGAGATTTAAAACCGTCACCTGGCAGGGAGCGAGCGGAACCGGGAAAATGATACCGTTTTCGTCATGGTTCTGTTCTATTGCCGCTGCGACAACCCGGCTCACGCCTATCCCGTAACAGCCCATAACCAGGGGTTTCCCGTTTCCTTCGCTGTCCTGGAAAAAAGCGTTCATGGATTCGGAATAGGCCGATCCGAGCTTGAAGATATGGCCGACCTCGATGCCCTGCACCAGCCGCAGGGAGCCACCGCATGAAGGACAGGGATCGCTCTCACAGAGCCGTCTGAAATCGGCAACTTCACTTACCCGAAAATCGCGGCCACCATTGACATTGAGCAGGTGATAATTTTTTTCGTTGGCACCAACGCTGAAATTTGCAAGGTGCATGACTTCCTGGTCTGCCAGGAGCCGGATTGAAATACCAAGCGGCCCGAGATAGCCGGTCGGCACTCCGGTGGCGTCAAAAACCTCCTTGTCATCGGCCAGCCTGAGATCGGTTGCACCAAGGTAGTTTTTCAGCTTTATTTCTTCCACCTCACGATCACCGCGGATCAGCAGGGCGACGGCTTCACCATCGGCGATATACACCAGGGTCTTGACCAGCCTGTCCGGGGTAATCTTGAGAAAATCGCATACCTGTGCGACCTTTCTCTTACCCGGAGTCTCTACCTTGACAAGCGCAAGCGTTTCCTCCCTGCTCCCGCTCCCGGCCAGTCTGACCACGGCTTTCTCAAGATTTGCCGCCCATTTGCATTCGTCGCACACGGCAATCGTGTCTTCACCGGTTTCGGCCAGTACCATGAACTCGTGCGAAAAACTGCCGCCTATGGTGCCGGAATCTGCCTCAACACATCTGAAATCAAGTCCGCACCGCTGAAAGATAGCATTATAAGCGTCGTACATCTTCTTGTAGGAGGTTTCGGCCATCTCGTCGCTGACATCGAACGAGTAGGCATCTTTCATGATGAACTCTCGACCGCGCATCAAGCCGAATCGCGGCCGTATCTCATCCCGGAATTTGGTCTGAATCTGGTAGAGATTGATCGGCAGATCACGGTAGGAGTGGATTTCCTTCCTGGCGATATCGGTGATCACTTCTTCATGGGTTGGCCCGAGGCAGGATTCTCGTTCGTGGCGATCGGTAAATCTCAGCAATTCGGGACCGTATTTTTCGTAGCGGCCCGATTCCTTCCACAGATCTGCCGGCTGAACCATCGGCATCATCATTTCCTGGGCACCGGCCCGGTTCATCTCCTCGCGAACAATGGTCTCCACCCGGCGAATGGCCGCCAGTCCATAGGGTAGATAGGAATATATCCCGGAGCTCAGTTTCCTGATAAAGCCAGCCCTGAGCATCAGTCGGTGACTGATCACCTCGGCCTCTGCCGGAACCTCTTTCAACGTTGGAATCAGTGTTTGTGAATAACGCATCTCTTCCCTGTATCTGAACGTATAAAAAAATTGGCTCAGGCCACACCCAGCTCCGGCCGATGCCCCGGCCTCAGAAATAACCGTCCCTTCACGCATTACCGGGATATAGCCGTCCCAGGCAGTGGTGGCCGGTACGGCTTTACTTATCCTGAGCCTGCCTGCGCTCCTCTTCCATTAATTTCAGCTCCTGCATGAACACAGGCAGCAACTCTTTTTCCGGTACCTTCTTGAAGATTTCACCCTTCTTGAAGATAATACCGACACCGCGGCCACCGGCAACGCCGATATCGGCTTCGCGTGCCTCGCCGGGCCCATTGACACAACAGCCCATCACCGCCACCTTAATGGTTGACTGCATGGACTGAATATATTTCTCCACCTCTTCGACCAGAGCAAACAGATTGATTTTGGTCCGGCCGCAGCTTGGACAGGAAATAAGTTCGGGACCTCGCTCTCTGATTTTCAGCGCACGCAACAGTTCAAAAGCAACCCTGATCTCTTCAAGCGGATCGCGGGTCAAGGAAATCCTGAAGGTATCTCCGATTCCTTCGGAGAGAAGGATACCAAGGGCAACGCTTGATTTGACGGTTCCACCGATCAGTCCCCCCGCTTCGGTTACCCCAAGATGCAGGGGATAGTTGGTCTTGCCGGAAAGCTCCCGATAACCGTTAATCGTGGTCAGCACATCCGATGATTTTATCGAAATCTTGATTTCTTCAAAACCAAGGTCCTCGAGCATCCGCACATTACGCAGGGCACTCTCGATGAGGGCCTGCGGTTTATCCGGGGTCGGGAATCCATATTTCTTGAGCAAATCCTTTTCTATCGAACCGCTGTTCACGCCGACCCGTATCGGCACCCGGTGCTGTTTCGCCGCATCTACCGTTTTTTCCAGTTTTTTCGCCCCCCCGAGGTTACCGGGATTAATGCGGACAGCATGGGCTCCACGCTCCATCGCAGCAACCGCAAGCCGCCAGTCAAAATGAATATCTGCAATAAGTGGTATACCTATCTGATCACGAATGTCCCGAATAGCTGAGGCGGCAGCCATGTCGGGCACGGCGACCCTGATAAGCTCGCAGCCGCCTTTTTCCAGACGCTCTATCTGGGCAAGGGTCTCGTCCACTCTGGCGGTATCGGTATTCGTCATTGACTGCACGGAAATCGGTGCATCACCTCCGACGGGAGTGGAGCCGATCATGATCTGTCGAGTCTTCTTCCTGGTAATCATTTTTGTCCTTTTTCAGCCGATTGCAGCTTCGCAGGCCGCCTTACCGGTTTCACCAGGCTCAACTCGGCATCCGATGACCGCACGTAGGCGGGCATGGAGCCAGCCAGATCAAGAAATTGACCGGCCAGGTACGCTTCGTTCGCCAGAAAACCGATACTATCCGCCGCCGGGAAGCAATTCCGGGCAGGCGCTATTTCCAGCCTGTTTCCAAGCAGTTCAGACCAGAGGCTATTATAAACATCGACACCGTCTCCCGCCATAACCACCGGTTCGTTGATCTGCTGTGCCAGCACCTCCGGCGGCAGGACTGCCGGCTCGGAACATCTGCTGGCATAGGGTTTTTCGGCGTTGCGATAAAAACAGCTGTAAACCTCTTTCTTGCGGGCATCAAGAACGGCGCAGATCAGCTTGTCCGATCGTACTGAAGCGCCAATCGCATCGAGAGAGGAGATGCCAAGAAGCGGTTTGGAGCTCCCATGACACAGCCCCTTGGCCGTGGCCATCCCGATTCTGAGACCGGTAAAGCTGCCCGGCCCGAGCCCAACCGCAATGGCCGATACCTGCGAAAGGTTTATCGAGGCTTCGGCCAGCAGTCGGTCTATCGAACTGAGCAACTTCCTGGAATGGGTAATCCCGGAACTGAAATGAACGGAGGCGACAACCGTCCCGTTCACGAATCCGCCCCGGGTCAGGGCAATGGAACAATTGTTTGTCGCGGTATCAAATGACAGGATGGTTGCCTCGTCTATCATCTCGTAAACATTCTGATTATATCGTTGTAGAAAACGAAGATCATCAAGGTACCCAGAAGGGCGATGCCAACCTGTTGGGCAACGATCTGTGCCTTCTCGTTCATCGGTTTGCGCCTGATCGCCTCAATGCTGAGGAAAACGAGATGCCCCCCATCCAGGACCGGAATCGGCAGCAGGTTGAGAATACCGAGATTAACACTGAGCAGCCCCATGAAATGTAAAAAGTTGAGCCAGCCGGCCCGGGCCTGTTCTCCGGCAAGCTGCGCAATCAGGATTGGGCCGCCCAGTTCGGAGGCGGGAACCACTCTCTGGAGTATCTTGACAATACCCATGAAAGTCAGATAGATGAACATCCAGGTCTGAGCAAATCCAGCCCTGAGGGCTCCGAAAAATCCGACCGGGACATTTTCTATCAGTTCCTCCTTGACGATACCGATCATGAAGCGCTGTTCGACCTCTTCACCAAAGATATTTTTCACACTGTCCACAGCCGGTATAACCGCAATAGTCGTTTTCTGCTGATCACGCATGACGATAAAGAGCAGTTCTTTCCCCCCGCTGTCCTTTACCGTGGACAGGACATCGTTCCATTCATTGACGACCTTGTCACCGATGCCAATGATAACATCGCCGGGCTTAAGCCCGGCCCGTTCGGCCGGCGAACCGACCCCGACACTGCCGATGGTGGTACTCTGCAGACCCTTGTCCATGTTTTGCGGAACCCCCATGAACAGGAAGATAATGAAGAAAAGAAGGACCGAGAAGAGCAGGTTGAACAAGGGACCGGCAAGAATGATGAAGAAACGGTTCCATACCGGTTTGGAGGCAAAGGAACGGTCAGTTTCAACACCGCTGTCCTCAGGTTCATCTGGATTCTCTCCATACATTTTCACATAACCGCCAAGCGGAAATATGGAAAGCAGATATTCTGTTTCCCCTATTACCTTACCCACCACCTTGGGACCAAAGCCGAGGGAAAACTTCAGGACCTTTACCCGGAAAAGTTTTGCGGCCAGGAAATGACCAAGTTCGTGGACAAAGATGAGAACGCCGAGAACAACAACGAATGAAACAAGAGTATTCATAATGAAAAGTGGGAGTCTGTCAGGATGCGTTTCCTGTAATTAACTGATGAGTCATCAGGCGGGCGGCTTTGTCGGCCTCAAGCAGAACCTTCAGATCGGTATCACTGCCACCCCCTATACGAGCCATTGTTTTTTCGACAATAGCAGAAATGCCGGGAAAAGAAATTTGGTTGTTTAAAAAGGCCTCTACCGCAACTTCGTTGGCGGCGTTGAGGACTGCCGCGCTGATACCGCCGCGCTCCAGTGCCTCAAAAGCGAGCCGCAGTGCCGGGAAACGATCGTAATCAGGTTCAAAAAATTCGAGCTTAGCGCTTTGCCAGAGGTTGAGCGGCTTCAGTTCGAGCGGCATGCGTTCCGGATAGGAGAGCGCATAGGCGATGGGAATCTTCATATCCGGAATGCCGAGCTGGGCCAGAACGGAGCCGTCCCGGTACTCTACCAGCGAGTGTACAATCGACTGCGGGTGCACCACCACACTGATTGCAGCGGGATCCATGCCAAAGAGCCAATGCGCCTCAATAACTTCAAGGCCTTTGTTCATTAGGGTTGCCGAGTCGATGCTGATCTTCCGCCCCATATTCCAGTTCGGATGGGCCAGAGCCTGCTCCGGCGTAACGTACTGGAGTTCTTCTTTTTTCCTGTTTAAAAAGGGCCCTCCGGAGGCAGTCAGGATAATTCTGGCAACATCCTCTTTCCGCCCGGCATCGAGCGCCTGCAGGATAGCGCTGTGCTCTGAATCGATGGGCAGAAGCTTCACCTTGTTTTCCCGCACTTTCTGCATCACCAGCCTGCCTGCGACAACAAGCGTTTCCTTGTTTGCCAGTCCGATATCCTTGCCGGCCTCAATGGCCGCTATGGTTGGCAGCAGACCGGCTGCCCCGACAACGGCGGTGATCGTCATATCGGCCCCGCCAAGCGAAGCTATCTCCCGGTTCCCGTCAGCACCGTAGACGATCCGTTTGCCAAATTCAGCTGGAAGCAGGCGAGCGAGTTTCTCGCCGTGCTCCTCATCAATTACCGAAATCAGCTGGGGCTCAAACTCCAGGACCTGTATGGCAAGCAAGGAGACATTTCTTCCGGCGGCAAGTCCGACTATGGAGAAACGATCGGGAAACTGTCGGACGATATTCAGGACGTTGACGCCTATTGATCCCGTTGAACCCAGCAACGAAAGGTATTTCATCAGAACCCCGAATAAAGAAGGACGTAATACAGGATCGGGGCGGCAAGAAGCAGGGAATCGACACGATCGAGGATACCGCCGTGAGCGCCAAGCAGCGCGCCTGAGTCCTTGTTCCCGGTACCTCTTTTGATAACGGACTCCAGCAGATCGCCAAGCATCCCGACGATAGACAGCGCAAATGAAAGAAAAATGATCACCAGCATACCGGCAGGTACCGGGCACAGTTGCGCGAGCAGAACAGCCGCCAGCATACCGCCAACAATACCGCCGATCGCCCCTTCAACCGTTTTGTTCGGACTGATATGCGGGCAAAGCTTGCGACGTCCCCAGCGACTGCCGACATAATAGGCCAGGGTGTCGGAACCGGCCGTTACCGCTGAGAGTATTACGAGCCAGTGAGCGCCATCGGGCAGGGCACGGATCAACACCAGGTGTGATGCAAGAAAACCGGTGAAAATGATGCCGAGCGCACCACGATTCAGGATTGACAATGGTGATTCGAAGCGACTGAAGTTATAAAGGATATAAAGGATTAGCGCGCAGAAGGCGAGGATTACGCCAAAGGATGCGGAAAATCGAGGATGTTGCGCAAAAACAGCGGCGAGAATGGGCAAACTCAGAACAATAGAGAGAATGGTCCGATCAGATTCATAGAGGATGTGAGCAAGGCTCATCCTGCAGTATTCCCTGGCCCCGACTATCCCGATCACTAAAACAACCGCCCAAAAGCACAAAAACGATCCCTTCGCAAGCAGCAGCAGCCACCCGACCGCGAGAAGAATTCCGGGAACCGTTCTTTTCATGTACTGTCACTCCCGACCTGGTTGCCCGTCAGGCCAAACCTTCTTTCCCGCCTCTGGTACTCTTGCAGCGCCAGCAGGTAGGCCTCACGCCTGAAGTCAGGCCACATTGTTTCGGTAAAATAGATCTCTGCATAGGACGCCTGCCAGAGCAGAAAATTTGAAAGCCGCATTTCACCACCGGTGCGGATCAACAGATCAGGATCAGGCTGTCCTGAGGTATAGAGATGATCAGAAACAACCTGCTGATCGATGTCTTCGACTCTCAGTTCGCCTCGACAGCATTTTTCAGCAATCTGCCTGATGCCGCCGCATATCTCGTCACGCGAACCGTAGCTCAAGGCCAGATTGAGAATGAGTTTGTCATTGCCGGAGGTCTTGACGATCGAGGCTTCCAGGACATCCCGTACGGCACGGGGCAATTGAGCAGTATTCCCTATGCAACAAAGACGAATGTTGTTTTTTTCCATCCGCTCAAGTTCTGAAACAAGATAGGACTTGAGGATATTCATCAGGCCCGAGACTTCCTGCTGAGGCCGGTTCCAGTTTTCCGAGGAAAAGGCATACAGGGTCAGATGTCTGACACCAAGTTCACGGGACGTCTCGACGATTTCACGGACTGAATCTGCACCGACCTTGTGCCCGTAGAGTCTCGGCTTTTTTCGTTTCTGAGCCCATCTCCCATTACCATCCATGACAATGGCAACGTGGGTTGGGATTCTATCCGGATCGAAGGGGTCGGAAGATGTCATTGAATGGTTTTTCGGATCTGGGACCAACACCTGCTGTACTCGAGCCCTAGACAGCCATCACCTCTTTTTCCTTGGAGGCGGTTATGGTGTCTACCTGGGCAATATAGTCATTCGTTTCCGATTGAGCCTCTTCCTGAAGTTTAAAGAGCTCATCCTCCGAGATATCCTTGTCCTTCTTCTGCTTTTTCAGGATATCAATGGCCTCGCGGCGAACATTTCTGATTGCCACGCGAAACTCTTCCGCAACTTTCTTGACCTGTTTAACCAGCTCCGTTCTTCGTTCTTCGGTGAGCTGCGGAATATTGAGCCGAATGATCTTGCCATCATTTACCGGCGTCAGGCCGATATCCGATTTGAGGATCGCCTTTTCGATGGCCCCGATTACCTGAGGGTCCCATGGCTGAATGGCGATCATCCTGCTTTCCGGAATGGTAATCGTACTGACCTGATTCAACGGCATGGTGCTGCCGTAAGAGGCTACGGCAATACCATCGAGAAGAGCAAGTGAAGCACGTCCGGTGCGAACCTTGGACAGTTCGTACTTGAAGGCTTCGACACTTTTCTCCATTTTTTCAGACATCTCAAGTATCACATCGCTCATTTTGTCACCTTTCCTGTTAATGGACAGCAGCGGGTTTATCAGGTGCTGATAAGCGTGCCGACCTTCTCTCCGAGCACCGCTTTCCTGACATTGCCGGGCACTGTCATATTCATGACCAAAATAGGCTTGCCATCTTCCTTTGCCAGCGCAATACCGGCAGCATCCATGACCCGAAGGTCCTGTTTGAGAACCTGATCATAGCTGAGCTGATCGAATTTAACTGCATCCGGGAATTTTATCGGATCCTTGTCATACACGCCATCCACTTTGGTGGCCTTGATGATAAGATCGGCATCGATCTCAAGTGCTCTGAGTACAGCAGCCGAATCAGTCGTGAAATAGGGGTTCCCGGTACCAGCCGCGAGAATGACGGTTCTGCCTTTTTCCAGATGCCTGGTTGCCCGCCGGCGGATATACGGTTCGCAGACAGACTGCATCGGAATTGCCGACTGGACCCGAGTATCAACCCCGGCACGCTCAAGTGCATCCTGCATCGCCAGACTGTTCATGACCGTTGCCAGCATTCCCATATAGTCTGCCGTGGCCCGATCCATGCCCTTGCTTGCTCCGGCAACACCCCTGAAGATATTTCCGGCACCGATGACAATACCTGTCTGGACACCAAGGCCAACGATTTCCTTGATTTCCGAGGCAACAAAATCGAGGACACCGGTGTTGATCCCATAGGAATCCTCGCCCATCAGAGCCTCTCCGCTGAGCTTCAGCAAAATTCTATGGTATTTTAACTGCATACAGATGCTCCCGGGTAAGGTAAAATGCGGTTGACGGCCCTGAACCGGCAGCCGATCAAACAGTCCACCACGACTGCATTGCATGCCTGTCAGAAACGACTATGCAATCAGACGGAAATAATCGATGATTCAATCAACCCCGATCTGAAAACGGGAGAATCGCTTGATGCTGATATTCTCGCCCATCTTGCCAACACAGTCGGTTAAAAGGTCCTGAACGCTGAGATCAGGATTCTTCACAAATTTCTGTTCCAGCAGGCAGATTTCCGCAAGGAATTTGTCCACCTTGCCGGAAACAATTTTCTCGATGATATTCTTCGGTTTACCCGATTCAAGTGCCTGCTGCTCATAGATCGCTTTTTCACGAGATAGAACATTTTCAGGCACACTTTCACGATCGATGGAAACCGGGGAGGAAGCGGCAATGTGCATCGCCAGATCCCTGGCAAGTTCCCTGAATTGATCGGTCTTGGCCACGAAATCAGTTTCGCAGTTCAATTCTATCATGACCCCGAGTTTTCCGCCGGCATGAATGTATGTCTCAATGACACCTTCGGAAGTCGCTCTGCCGGCACGTTTGGCTGCCACGGCAAGCCCTTTCTTGCGGAGCAGATCGACGGCTTTCTCCATATCGCCATCCGTTTCAGTGAGCGCTTTTTTACAGTCCATCATGCCGGCGCTGGTCTTGTCCCGCAGATCCTTCACCATCTGGCTGGTAATTTTCATTCTATTCCTCCATCGAAGACGTATCGCTACGTTATTTCATTTTTTCCTGCCACGGCGATGCGCAGACGCAGCTGCAGTTTTACCGTGGTCATTCTTGTTCAGTGACAGCGCGCCAATAAAAAGCCGCCGCTAAAATTGTCCCAACTGATAATGAAAAGGGGCCGTCATGCGACTGCCCCTTCTCACCATTGTGCTGTTACCTCAGTCAAACCCGAATTCCTCGTTACCGATCAAGGAAACGGGTAGGCGCAAGCCCTGAGCTGCTCTTTTTTGGCTCGCTATTCCTGGGCTGCTTTCGGCTCGGCAACCTTTTCGAGAGGTGCCTCAACAACATCGGTCTTTTCAGCCTTCACCATCTCTTCTTCACTGACGGCCATGGCGGCTTCAAGGGCCTCGGCGGAGGCGTCTTCACCGTCTTTTTCGGCCTGACCCTGGAGAACAGCTTCTGCCACATACCCGGTGATCAATCTGATAGCCTTGATCGCATCATCGTTGCCTGGAATCAGGTAATCAATGCCGTCAGGATCACAGTTGGTGTCGGTCATGGCAACAATCGGGATCTTGAGTTTCTGAGCTTCCTTGACCGCGATAGCCTCAGCTTTTGGATCGACGACGAATATCACGCTGGGCAGTCCCCTCATGTCCTTTATGCCGCCGACGTTGCGATCGAGTTTGACGCGCTCCTTCTGCATCTTCAAAATTTCCTTTTTGGGAAACTTGCTGATGGAACCGTCCTCCTGCATCGCTTCGATAGACTTGAGCCGGTCAACACTGGTCTTGATGGTCTGGAAATTGGTCATCATGCCGCCAAGCCAGCGGTAATCGACATAATATTGTTTACAGCGTCGCGCTTCCTCACGGATTATTGCCTGGGCCTGGCGCTTGGTACCGACAAAAAGTACCGAGCCCCCTTCAGCAACTTCTTTGGCAACGAAGTCACACGCCTTGGCAAACAGGCGCCTGGTGATATCGAGGTTGATGATATAGATACCATTGCGAGGGCCATAGATATACGGCTTCATCTTCGGGTTCCAGCGCCTGGTCTGATGTCCAAAATGCAGGCCTGCCTGCAGCATCTCCTTCACGGTTGCATAGCTCATCGTTCACTCCTTTTCTGGTTTAACCTCCATCTTCATGGATCAGCCAAGGTTTAAAAACCAACTGGTCTGACACCAGATCTGCTGAAGATGTGTGTTTTAGTGCCTCGGGGTTTATTCTTCTTTGCAAAAAAAAGAAAAAACTGTTGATGGCATGGCCCCGGTTATCGGGGTCCGTTCTTCTACTCCTTTTCCAGCACACTACTATGTGCGCAAAACATATTCTCTTACCATGCGAATCAATGTTTTGCAAGTTTCTCGTAACCTTGAAAACGTTGATTCGTGCAACTATCGACGCCGAAGAGAGGACACACCGCCAAAAATCATCTTCAGCCAATCAAATCCGAATTTAAGCAACCCTTCATCGGAGTCGATTACTCTCTTTTTCTGCTCCCGGTTCAGTAAAAACATCTCGATGATCTGATTTTTTTCTACATATCGGCGAAAACCGTCGATGTCGTAACAGACCATAAAAGCGAGCTGCTGGTTCGGTCCCCCGCTTCCTTCCCCCTGCCATGGATTGGTGGCAAAGAGCGTATCGACTTCCGCCCACAGGTCGTTCATCAAGTTGAACTCATCCAACCGTTGGTTTCTCACCCACTGTTTCACGGTAAAATGGTTGGATTCCTGGTGTCCGAGACAATAGGCATGATTCGTCAGGAAATAATAATCCCTGAAAACCCCTTTCTGTGGAGAACGGTCCACCGCCCGTTCCAGGGGATAGGTTCGGCAGGCAGTTGGTCGATTGGGATACACCGTGCAACCGGTTTTTGCTAAAAAGGGACAAACCCGCTCTTCCCCGTTCTGAACAAGCTTGAGCTTTACCGTCGGGAAATAGGGATTGCCCCCTGATTTCAATTCGGTATGGGTACGCATGAACATCTCCGAGTCCATGTTGATACTTTTCTTGAGACGAATAATGTCGTAGGGATACAAATCAAGGTCAACGCCCTTGCAGCAAACGGTAAAACAGGCAACCTGCGGATGGCATAGAAAGGAGAAGGACTCTTTTCCAAGCGGCTGCATACCTTCAGGAAATTCCTTTTCTTGTGTCATAATAACCCGTTATCATCAGAGCCTGCGGCAAGACAACCTTTTCGCCCAAACGCTACGTTATACTAGAAAATTTATCCGCGAAATATTTGTTATATACACCCCAAGGGCACTTCTTTCAGGGCGCCTGTTGAAAATTTTTCGTATGCCTTGATTTTGAGCGAAAAGCCTCATTTTTTATGAGGCTTTTCATACAAAAAAAAAGCTGACATGAACCTTGTTCATTGTCAGCTTTAATCGGGTGGGTGTGAAACTATCAGTTTTCTTTGGTCTCACCACCAAGATCTTCTTCGTAGCCGACCAGCTCAATGATGGCCATCGCTGCAGCATCCCCGCGCCGGATGCCGGTACGGATAATACGGGTATACCCCCCGTTTCTATCGGCAAACTGGTCTTTGATGCTGTCAAATAGTTTGGCCACAACAGTTCTGCTGCGAATATAATCCAGAGCCTGCCGACGCGCATGCAGATCACCGCGCTTGGCCAGGGTAATCATTTTCTCTGCGATCGGTCGCAACTCCTTTGCCTTCTGCTCCGTGGTAATAATACGCTCATGCTCGAACAGGGAAGTCACCATATTTCTGAACATCGCTATTCTGTGTGAAGTCGTGCGGCCTAGATTTCTGCCGGATTTTCTGTGTCTCATGTTCCTTTCCTCAAATCAATACAATGCAGTATCCACAAGCGGATATCTGAGGTTTCTCCATCCTGAAGCAGCTTTTGCAAACAGGCTGTTTAGTCTCTCTTTTTCTCAGGAATTGCCGGGCGCATCCAGTTATCAAACTTCATACCAAGCGTCAGCCCCATCTCGGACAGAAGGGTTTTTATTTCGTTAAGCGACTTTCGCCCGAAATTCTTGGTTTTCAACATTTCCTGGTCAGATCTCTGAGCCAGATCACCAATAAAATAGATCTCTGCGTTCTTCAAACAGTTCGCCGAACGAACTGATAATTCGAGATCGTCTACCGGTTTATCAAGGTACGGATTAAGCGGTGTAGTATCCTTCTCACCCTCTTCCTCCTGCTCAGGTTCGGCTCGTTCCTCATTAAAGTTAATGAATATATTCATTTGACTTTTGAGGATCTTGGAAGCATAGGCAAGAGCGCTTTCAGGTGTTACAGAGCCATCCGTCTCGATTTCCATGGTCAGCTTATCATAGTCCGTCTGCTGACCGACCCGGGCTTTTGCCAGAATCAACTGGACTCTCCTGATTGGAGAGAAAATGGCATCGATCGGGATCTGGCCGATAGCCAGGTCTTCTTTCTCCTGCTTCTCAGCCGGAAGGTAGCCCTTTCCCCATTCGACCGTAAATTCGGCCTTGAATGTGCTGGTACCCGTCAGGGTACATATCTTCTGCCCGGGATTCATTACGTCTACATAAACTGACGGAGTGATATCTCCGGCCAAAACGTCTCCTGGTCCCTTTTTCTCTATGGTGATTTTCCGGGACTCTTCGCAGTTTAGTTTCAGTCTCACCTGCTTGATATTGAGGATGATTTCACTGACATCCTCCATCACGTCCTTCAACGTGGTAAATTCATGCAGCGCACCTTCAATCTTGATGGTGGTGATTGCCGCTCCCTGAATTGACGAGAGAAGAATCCGTCTCAGCGAATTTCCGATCGTCGTGGCAAATCCACGTTCAAGAGGCTGACAGACTATCTTGGCATATGAAGCGGTATGGCTGTCCTTATCTATCTCAAGCTTTTCAGGCTTAATAAGCTCGTGCCAGTTCCGGTAAAAAGGTATATTCTCGTCGGCAGCGTGAGTCATATCATCCCTTTCTCTATGTTTTGAAAAGCGAAAACCCTTAAGCAGATCATCGATACGGTTATCGGTATTTCCGATTTCCTCTGCCCCTTAAAGGTGCTTAGTCATAATAACGACAGACCGTCCAAGGCGATAGGGATCACCCGTCGGTCTGTCGTCAATTTTTTATTGTCGTTTACTTGGAGTAAAGTTCGACAATCAGCTGTTCCTGAATAGGCATGGTCAATTCTTCTCTATTCGGCATCGCTTTAATAGTCGATCTGTACGTTTTCTTATCAAGTTCAATCCAGCTCGGGATACCGCGTCGATCAACCGCCTCAAGGCTTTCGTTGATCAGGGTATTAGCCCGACTTTTTTCTTTAATTTCAACGTTGTCGCCAACAGAAATCTGAAAAGAGGGTACGTTTACCTTTTTCCCGTTAACGAGAATGTGTTTGTGCCTGATCAGTTGCCGGGCCTGATTTCGCGAAGAAGCGAATCCCATGCGAAAAACAGCATTATCAAGCCTTCTCTCGAGCATGATAAGCAGGTTTTCACCGGTGATTCCCTTCTGCAGATCAGCCTTCTGGAAATAGTGCCTGAACTGTCCTTCCAGCATGCCGTACATGCTTTTGACTTTCTGCTTTTCTCTCAGCTGAACTGCATAATCAGACTGTTTTTTAAATCGCGCTTGTCCGTGCTGCCCGGGAGCGAACGCCCGACGCTCGAAGGAGCACTTGTCGGAATAACAGCGATCTCCTTTCAAAAACAGTTTCAGCCCTTCACGTCTACAGCGGCGACATGCTGCACCAGTATCTCTTGCCAACTTGAACCTCCGTTGATTAAGCTATTTCTACTCGATGGATGTTCCTCAGCATTACACACGACGACGCTTCGGCGGTTTGCATCCATTATGAGGAATAGGGGTAACATCTATGATGCGCGTAACTTCCAGTCCGGCATTGAGAAGAGCACGCAATGCGGCTTCTCGGCCGGGCCCGGGTCCTTTCACATTGACCTCAACTTTTCGCATGCCCTGATCCGTGGCTTTTTTGGTCGCGTCAGTAACTGCGTTCTGCGCGGCAAAGGGGGTACTCTTGCGGGAGCCCTTAAAACCGAGCACGCCTGAGCTGCACCAGGATATCACGTTCCCCTGCTTGTCAGATATTGTTACTATGGTGTTGTTGAAGGTAGAATAAATATGAACAATACCTTCCGGTACACTCTTTTTAACCTTGCGTTTAGACCGTACTTCTGTCTTTTTTGCAGCTGCCATTCTGATTCCCTGTATGCTTATCTTATTTATTTACGGCGAGAGGCACCGCGACGGGGACCTTTTCTGGTCCTGGCATTCGTTTTGGTCTTCTGTCCGCGAACCGGCAGTCCCATACGGTGGCGCCTGCCTCTGTAGCAACCAAGATCCGTCAACCGCTTGATATCCATTGATACCTCGCGACGACGGTCACCCTCGACAGTATACTCGTCCTCGATAACCTTACGGATACGATTAACATCTTCACCGCTCAGATCATCACTGTTCATAGTGTATGGAAGATCGACAGCGTTTAAAATAGTTCGTGCTGTCGTCAGACCGATACCATAAATATAGGTAAGCGCCCGATCCATATGCTTGTTTTTGGGAAGGTCAACCCCTGCTATACGTGCCAAGATGCGTCTCCTTTAGAATGTTTAACTGGGTATCGCCGTTAGCCCTGCTTCTGCTTGTGCTTTTTTATCTTGCAGGAAACCCGAACAATACCATGCCGCTTAAAAACCTTGCAGTCGCTGCAGATTTTTTTGACAGATGATCTTACTTTCATGGTGTAACTCCTATTTCTTATTGGCGTTCTTCGCTCTGAACGTGACTCTTCCGCGCGTCAGATCATAAGGAGAAAGCTCAACCGTCACCCGGTCTCCCGGCAATATTTTGATGAAATGCATCCTCATCTTGCCTGAGATATGAGCGAGGACTTTGTGCCCGTTGTCCAGTTCTACCCTGAACATGGCATTGGGCAAGGGCTCAATAATGGTCCCTTCTACTTCAATAGCTTCTTCCTTAGCCATAAATATACCTGATTCTCAGTAAACGTCCAAAAACGGATGAGTATAATACACAAATCAATAAAAGAGAAGAACTATTTCCCCCTCCCATCGAAATCCGCACGGGAACTGAGCACCAGCGGGCCATCCTTGGTAACCGCCACCGAGTGCTCAAAGTGTGCGGATGACTTTTTATCACTGGTAATCACCGTCCAGTTGTCCCGTAATACCTTCACCTGGTGCGTGCCGATATTTACCATCGGTTCGATGGCCAGTACCATACCCTCAAGCAGCCGCGGTGACGGTCCTTCCTGTACAAAATTTGGAATCTCCGGTCCTTCATGAAGAAGCGTCCCTATGCCATGACCAACAAATTGTCTGACAATGGATAAGCCATTCTTCTCGACATGCTCCTGAACAGCCGACGAGACATCGGATACCCGGTTGCCGATCCGGACCTGTTCGATTGCCTTACTCAGCGATTCTTCCGTTACTTTCAGCAGTTTTTCTTTTTCACTGTTGATTCTGCCCACGGGTATGGTCACGGCAGAATCACCGTAGTAGCCCTGGTAGAGGGTACCGAAATCAACGGATATGATATCGCCCTTCTTCAACCGCCGTTTTCTTGAAGGAATACCGTGCACCACCTCTTCATTGATCGACACGCATAAACTTCCCGGAAATCCGCGGTACCCCTTGAAGGCAGGCAATGCCTTGCGCTTCTGGCATAATTCCTCGGCCATCTGATCAAGTTCGAAGGTGGTAATTCCTGGTTCGACCACCTTTTCCAGCATGACAAGAACTTCCGCAACAATACGGTTTGCTTCTGCCATCACCTGAATCTCGTCACGACTTTTAATCGTGATCGCTTTCCCTGCCGGAGCGCTGGACGAAGCCGACACCTGTTATCTCCTACCCTTGATTCTCCCCTGCTTCATGAAACCTTCATAGTTTCTCATAACCAGGTGAGACTCAATCTGGGAAATCGTATCGATGGCCACACCAACTACGATGAGCAGCGCCGTGCCGCCGAAATAGAAGGGTAGGCTCAGTTTGGCGATCAGTATCGTCGGCAGAACGCATATCGCACTGAGATAGATCGCGCCAATCACGGTAAGTCGGGTAAGCGCCTTGTCAATAAATTCCGCGGTCTTCTTGCCGGGTCTGATACCTGGTATAAAACCGCCGTTTTTCCTGAGATTTTCAGCCACATCTTCCGGTTTGAACTGTACTGCGGCATAAAAGAAACAGAAAAAAACGATCATGCCGATAAAACAGATGTAGTAGTAAACGGTTCCAGGACTCATGGCAGCCGACACCCGCTGTACCCAGTCTATCTGTATAAAACTGCCGATCGTTGCCGGAAACATCATGATGGATGAAGCAAAGATTGGCGGGATAACACCGGAAACATTTATTTTCAGCGGAAGATGCGAGGCCTGCCCACCGTACACACGTCGTCCGACAACACGTTTGGCATACTGTATCGGTATTCTTCTCTGGGCCGTTTCACAGAAGACAATGAGGCCGATCACGCCAAACATCAGCAGGATAATAAACGGGATGAAAAACACCTGAATCTCTCCAGCCTTGACCAGCTGGAAAAAGTTGACAATCGCCGCCGGTCCGCGGGCTACAATACCGGCGAAAATGATCATCGAGATACCATTGCCGACCCCCCTTTCCGTCATCTGCTCGCCCAGCCACATCAAAAATGCCGTACCGGAGGTAAGGGTGATCATGGTCATCAGCTTGAACTGGAGACCGGGATCAAGAACGATCATCTCTCCGCCGGGACCGGACATCCCTTCGAGCCCGACAGCTATGAATGATCCCTGGATAATACTCAGGACAACCGTTCCGTACCTGGTGTACTGCGTAATTTTTCGTCGCCCGGACTCGCCTTCCTTCTTCAGTGTTTCAAGCTGCGGAATGACAACGGTCAACAGCTGTATGATGATCGAGGCGCTGATATAGGGCATGATACCAAGAGCGAGAATAGAAAAATTCTGCAGTGCCCCGCCGGAAAACATATTGAACATGCCGAACAACGTACCCGCGTTCTGCTGGAAAAAGGCGGTAAGAGCCTCACTGTTGATACCGGGTGTCGGTACCTGAACCCCGATGCGGTAAACTGCCAGCATGATCAGGGTAAACAGGATTCTCTTACGAAGTTCGGGAATCTGGGCTGCGCTTTGAAGTCCGCTCATGAAATTGGCCTTTGGACGATAAAAGATGACGGACTTTGTGCAAAGCCGGTCATCTTATATAATATTTCAATGCTACTGAGCAGCAGGGGCGTTTTCAACGACCGTTCCGCCTGCTTTCTCAATCAGCTCTTTTGCCTGGCCACTTACCTTGTCGACCTTAACGGTCAGCTTTTTGGTAATTTCACCATTGGCAAGAACCTTGGCAAGATTGCCCTTTTTCACCATGCCTGCCTGTACCAGCGTTTGCGTGGTTACTTCCTGACCCGCATCAAACGAGTCAAGCTGGCTCAAGCTTACGAGTTCATAGGAAATTTTAAAATTGTTGGTGAACCCGCGCTTGGGCAATCGGCGCTGCAGGGGCATCTGGCCGCCTTCAAAGCCCGGTTTGGACTTGTAGCCGGATCTCGCCCGGGCACCCTTGTGCCCCTTGCCTGCGGTTTTACCGTGCCCGGTACCGGGACCACGACCAAGACGTTTCTTTTCTCTATTGGATCCTTTCTTGGGCGAAAGGTTTGCAAGCGTTAACATCTAAACCTCCTCCACACGAACAAGATGCGCGACCTTGGCAAGCATGCCGCGGATTTCCGGAGTATCCTTGCGTGTCATCGTTTTATGCATTTTGGTTAGCCCAAGCCCGGTCAGGGTTGCACGAATCTTTTCCGTGCTTCCAATCCCACTTTTGACCAAAGTAAAGGTAATTGTATCAGCCATGTGACTACACCGTTCTCATAGTAATAATTGTACGTATTGTAGACGCGGACTGAAGAGTCGGCCTCAATCAGGCCGTCAACTCTTCTACTGTCTTTCCGCGCAATTCAGCAATTTTGTTAACAGTCTTCAGTTTTCTCAGACCATCAAGCGTTGCCTTGACCATATTGTGGGGATTATGAGAGCCCAGACATTTTGTCAGGATATTGCTCACACCTGCCGCTTCAAGTACCGCCCTGACGGGTCCACCGGCAATAACACCGGTACCTGCCGAGGCCGGTTTCAGCAGTACGCGGCCGGCTCCGAAATTTCCGACAATTCCGTGTGGAATCGACACATCAGTCAATGAAACGGCGGACATGTCCTTTCGGGCTTTTTCAATTCCCTTGCGTATCGCATCAGGAACCTGGTTGGCTTTACCAAGACCATATCCCACTTTTCCTTTTCCATCTCCAACAACCACAATTGCACTGAAGCTGAACCGGCGACCGCCTTTTACAACCTTCGCAACTCTGTTGATAAATACTATCTTTTCAACAAGTTCCTCAGCCACTTCACCTCTGGAACGCTTAAATTCAGACAAGGGACACCCCCAAAACTGTTACGAGTTAAAATTCCAATCCGCCTTCCCGGGCCCCATCAGACAGCGCCTTGACGCGACCGTGATAGATGTAGCCTCCGCGATCAAACACAACCCGAATGATACCGGCAGCCTTGGCCCGTTCGGCAATCATCACGCCGACCTTCTTGGCGATTGCCGTTTTTCCTTTTTCTTCGGCTTTCTCAAAAGCTTTATCAATCGTTGACATTGATACGAGCGTGTTACCGGAGCTGTCATCTATGATCTGTGCATAGATATGCTTGCTGCTCTTGAAAACTCTTAAACGGGGTCGCTCACCTGTTCCAGCCACTTTCTTGCGGATCCGTTTCACCCGCTTAGCCCTTGCAATACTTGAAGGATTTGTTTTAGCCATCGTTTTATCTCTACCAGTAAAATATCGTCAGTTAATTACGTAACTATTATTTTCCTGCGCCGGACTTGCCTGCTTTGCGCACGATATGCTCATCTTCGTATCTGATTCCTTTGCCCTTGTAAGGCTCGGGTTTGCGAATAGCCCGAATCTTGGCGGCAGCCAGGCCAAGTGCTTCCTTATCAACCGATTCAAGAACAATCTTGGTGTTGTTTTCAACACTCCCGGTAACACCTTTCGGCAGATTGAACACAACCGGGTTGGAGTAACCGACGCTGAGCGACAGACCATTTCCGGCAACACTTGCGCGATAGCCTATGCCTTCAACAATCAGAACTTTCTTGAACCCCTCATCGACACCAACAACCATATTGTTTAACAGAGATCTCGTGAGTCCCTGAAACGCACTGCCTTGCTTATCAGTCTCACTGCAGGTCACATGAATATGGCCACCATCCAGTGCGATTGCTATCTGTGGATGTATGGTGCGGCTCAGCGAACCCCTCTTGCCTGTTACAGTTATATCCTGGCCCTTGATATCGATCTTGACACCACCGGGTACCGGTATGGGCATTTTTCCAACTCGAGACATGTTTTCCTCCGTTACAAACCGGTGTTACCAAACCTGGCAGAGAATCTCCCCGCCACTATTTTCTTTTCTGGCGGCACGATCTGCCACAATGCCCTTGGACGTTGAGACGATAGCGATGCCGAGGCCGTTGAGGACGACAGGGATATCACCCGCCTTCGCAAACTTTCTCAGACCCGGTTTACTGACCCGCTGTATACCTGAGATGACGGATTCGCCATGTGGACCGTATTTCAGGTTGATGGTCAACGTGCCTTGCGGACCACTGTCATCAACCTCGTAGCCGTTGATGTAGCCCTCTTCCTGCAGGACTTTAGCAACATTTACCTTTACCTTGGACTTCGGCATCTGTACCGAATCGAATTTAACCGTTACTGCATTTCGTATCCTGGTCAGCATGTCTGCCAGCGGATCGCTCATTGACATCGCGAACACTCCTTCTCTAAAATCATAAGTTCGACTTGATCAGCGGTACTTATTCAGTTACCAGCTTGACTTGGTAACACCCGTTATTTCACCCTTCGACGCCAGGGACCTGAAGCATATTCGGCAAACACCAAATTTCCTGATGTATGCCCGTGGACGTCCACAGAGTGGGCACCGGTTATATTTACGCACCGAATGTTTCGGCTCCCGCTGCGCTCTTGCAATTATTGATTTCTTAGCCAAACCAACCTCCAAATAAGTCGATATGAATACGCTCTTGAGCTTATTTCCTAAAAGGCATTCCCATTAATCGTAACAGTGACCGTCCCTCTTCATTTGTCCGGGCCGAGGTCACGATAGAAATATTCAATCCCTTGAGTTTATCGATCTTGTCGTAGTCGATCTCCGGGAATATGATCTGTTCCGTGACACCGAGCGAGTAATTTCCGCGACCATCGAATCCTTTCGGCGAAACTCCCCTGAAGTCACGCACGCGGGGAAGGGCTATATTGACAAGCTTGCTGAAAAAATTATACATCTTGTCTCCCCTCAGCGTTACCCTGCATCCGATCGGCATTCCTTCCCTGAGCTTAAAGGTGGCGATAGATTTCTTCGCCTTGGTCACAACAGCTTTCTGCCCGGCAATTAAACTCAACTCCTGTGCCGCACCTTCAACGATCTTTGGATTCTGAACCGCCTCACCAAGTCCCATGTTGAGAACAATTTTCTCAAGCTTCGGAACCTGCATGATATTGGTATAGCCAAATTCCTCTTTCAGTGCGGAAACACACTCTTTATCATAATAGTCTTTAAGAGCACCCATGTATCACTCCTGACGTCACGCTGAATCGTGAACTGTTATTTACTTTCTATTGATTCGCCGCACTTTTTGCAAACGCGGGCTTTCGTGCCATCTTCGAGCAATTTCCTGCCGATCCGGCCCGTCTGTGTGCATTCCGGACAGATCAACTGAAGATTCGATACATGGATCGGAGCCTCACGTTCGACTATCTGTCCCTGCTGGCTTGCATCACGGGGCTTGGTATGCCTCTTGATCATGTTGATGCGTTCCACGGTTGCCTTGCTTTCGCTCGGGAAAACCTTCAGCACCTTGCCGACCCGCCCCTTGTCTTTTCCGGAGATCACCTCTACCTGATCATCCGCTTTCAGGTATGTTCTTCCTTTCCTCATGATTCTAACCTATCGTTGCTGTACCTTGTCTGGCGACAATATTGTTAAAGAACTTCGGGAGCAAGAGAAATGATCTTCATAAACCCCTCATTCCTCAGTTCACGGGCTACCGGTCCAAAAATACGGGTACCAACCGGCTCACCGGCCGATGTGAGTAAAACCGCAGCATTCTCGTCAAATTTCACCCAGGTATCATCCAACCGCTTCAGTTCTTTTTTCGTGCGAACAATAACTGCTGTCATAACATCCCCCTTTTTCACTTTAGCGTGGGGAATGGCTTCTTTCACCGTCACGACAATAACGTCGCCTATACCGGCGTATCTCTTTTTTGTGCCGCCGAGAACTCTGATGCAAAGCACTTTCCGCGCTCCGGAGTTATCAGCAACATTCAACGTTGTTTCAGTCTGTATCATAATGTCACCTGACCTCTATCAGTCTACACGGCTCCATAAGAGCCGGCTGCAAACATGGACGCTATACCGCTTGCTCCAGGATGGACTTAACCCGCCAGCGCTTCGTCTTGCTTAGTGGACGGCACTCTTCTATCAGAACAGTATCGCCGATGTTACATCTGTTCTCCGGATCGTCAGCGAGGTACTTAACACTCGTCTTGACAAATTTGCCATAAAATTTATGGCGAAACTGTCTTTCAACCCGGACAACCACACTCTTTTCCATTCTGTTGCTGACAACAGAACCGGTCCTTGTTTTTCTCGATTTTTTATTTTCGCTCATAATGTAATTTCAAAATGTTGGGCCGCACATTTTATCTTCGCTCTATCGTTCGTGAAGATCTCTAGCTCACCGCTTTTTCATTGGCGATGGTCCTTAGTCGCGCGATATCTTTTTTAATTTTTCTCAGACGTGAAGTATCTTCCAACGGTCTTAGTTTATGTTGAAAAGAGAGATTACCGAGTTCTTCACGCAATTCTTTCTCTTTCTTGATGAGGTCCTCATCGGACATTTTCCGGATTTCCTCGGTTTTCATAATGTACTCCTTTTAGAAATCACCTTGGTACGAAAAGGAAGCTTGTTTCCGGCCAGGGTGAGTGCCCGAACAGCAAGCTCCTCATCGACACCTCCCAGTTCATACAGGATCTTTCCAGGTTTCACGGGGCAAACCCAGAATTCGGGACTACCCTTACCTTTACCCATCCTAGTCTCTGCCGGCTTTTTGGTGACCGGTTTGGCCGGAAAAACCCTGATCCAGACCGTTCCACCACGCTTGATCTTTCTGTTGATGGCAATACGGGCAGCTTCAATCTGCTGAGCAGTCATATTGCCTCTTGTCGTGGCCTTGAGTGCATATTCGCCAAAAGCAATGGACGACCCGCGATGGGCTGTTCCCCTGTTTTTTCCTGTAAAAACCTTACGATGTTTTACTTTTTTGGGACTTAGCATATCATACTCCGAAAATTATCTACTCTGATAGAGCACCTGCTAGCAGGCTCAGTTCAAACTATCTGTATCGTCAAGGATTTCGCCATTGAATATCCACACCTTCACACCGATAATGCCAAAGGTCGTGTTAGCCTCAGCCAGTGCATAATCGACGTCCGCTCTCAGAGTGTGCAGCGGTACCCGCCCCTCGCGAACCCATTCGCTCCGGGACATTTCAGCCCCGCCAAGACGTCCGGAACAGGTGATCTTTATCCCCTGTACACCAAACCGCTGGGCAGAACTGACCGCCTTTTTCATGGCACGGCGGAAAGCAATACGGCGCACGAGTTGTGCGGCGACGCTCTCTGCAACCAGCTGGGCATCGGCCTCGGGTCGGCGAACTTCCTGAATGTCCAGGGTTACCGGACGATTGACCAGCCGCTCCAGTTCCTGTTTCAGGATCTCGATCTCCGCGCCCTTTTTGCCAATGACAATGCCGGGACGGGCCGTGAAGAGCTTCACCCGGATCTTGTCTCCGGTACGTTCAATCTTTACTTTGGACAGACCGGCGTGAAAGAGACGTGTTTTTAGGTATTTACGAATTTTCTGATCTTCGATGAGATAGGTGGAAAATTCTTTATCTGCATACCAGATCGAATCCCATGTCCGGGTAATATTCAGTCTTAATCCTATTGGATTTACCTTCTGGCCCAAAATAATCCTCCAACTGAGTAGGTAA
>JAHEMX010000175.1 GCA_024643445.1 Desulfobulbaceae bacterium
ACATGATCATGAAACCGGGTATGGATGGCCTCGATACCTATCGGAACATCCTTAAGGTTCGACCGGACCAGAAGGTCATCATCATCAGCGGCTATTCTGAAACCAGCAGAATCAAAAAAGCTCTCGATCTCGGGGTGCAAAGCTATATCAAAAAACCCTATTCTCTCGAAAGAATAGCTGCCGCTATTCGTCAGGTTATCCTCAACTAGCTGCTCCGAAGTCTCCACGGGAACCGCTCCAAGCAATCGTTATCTCTCGATAACAATGTTCTTTACAAGTCATCATCACGACAGCAGCCCGCTCAATTACGATATCGTAATTGTCCTTTCAAAAAAGTCTCAAAGCCTACATAATCAGCATCTTATGGTTGCACAATTGTAACTGATATGTAATTAGTATCCTAAAGGTCGACCTTTGAATTACGATGGAGTACCTAAAAATACAGCAATTATGGAAGACCGTCTCGCCTTTGTCATGAACTGACAGGACAATTCAAAATGTAAAGAGGCAATCATGAAAAGACACCTGCGACAGCTGCTTTTTTTTCTCTGCGCTTTTCTGCTTCGGCTACCCATCTGGTTTTTAATATGGGTTATCGGCCGCACCGGTATCTTCAAAACGGTTTTTCTCATATACCCCATCGACACCTCAGAATGTCTCGATTTCACGCCAAACATTAAATGGCTGCGGGACTTTTTCGCCCACCGTCCGACACCCACCGGCCTGATCATGCATAACTGGATGCCGGTAGGTATCTACTGTTGTATTGCATGTCCGGCGATTGAGCTGATGCGCAAGCAAAACAAACCTCAAGTTGAAGCCATCATGGCCCGTATGCACTGGATTAAGAAGATCTCAGGAGCACGTACCGTCGGTCTCGCCGGCCAGCTTGGACCGATCTTCGAGAAACGCCACTCCATTCCGATCGAACCCCCTTTTTACGCCAGCACCTACGGCAATATATTCAGTATTCAGGCTGCGGTGAATCACCTGGCTCAGCAAGACGATCTGAAACCATGGAACCTGTCAGTCGCCATTCTCGGTGGCGGTGAGCTCGCCGAACAACTTCAGGAACAGTTGCGTATTGATGGCTACCAGATGACACTGGTCGATGTTCAATATACCAGAAGAGGCACGGTCAGGCTGATAGATGAAGAAAAGGCCGACAGGCAGCTTGCCGGGACGGATTTTGTCATAAACCTCTTTCCACGGGGCAAGGATTTTCTTGACTGCCGCCTTCATGAACGGGTCCCGGAGTCAGCAACCATTATTGATTTTTCACGACCGCCGATTCCCGTATCCGCTGTTCCCCAGAAGGTGTTCATGGGTAACAGGGTGCAGCGCGACGGAACCCGCTTTTTCATGCGTCTGCCCGGAGGATGGAAGGGCCACGAACTGCCCGCCTGTTCCATGCCCACCCTCGTCGCCGCTCTCGGCGGAGTGACGGCTGACAGTGTCGAGGTATTCCGCTCGGCAGCCAGGCAGATGTCTTTTCGCTCTGCCCTGGAAACTCCCGGACTTGCGCCCTTCGCAACGCTCAAAAGCGGCTTCATGCAGCTTACCAGCAGGCTTGCTCCGGCTCCTCATGGAGCGGAAAGTCTGTTGCTGAAGCCAAGTCGTTTTGAAACCGGCGGCTCGGTCAAACGCCTGGTATGAAGCACTCCCAGCAGGTTGAACCGGACTCCTGATACCGGCTGCTAGCTGTCGCCAGGAGTCTTGGTACCCAGCCCGGCCGATAGATCCCCTCTTCTCATATAGGCGAGTTTAACGAGGAGCCGCTTCACGTAGGTGAAAGGAGGACGGCTCGTCTTTATAGTACCGTTAAGCGTTGCCTCAGGGTCAAGAAGAAGATCAACGAGGTGATGACAGGGAAAAAGCCTGGAAAAGCGGTCGGTGCAGCCGGCGCAATAGGCAACAACAGGATGCCCGTCCGCCTCACCTTCTCTTATGCGGCCAAGCTGGCCGGCCGTATTTCCCGGCAGAAAACAGGCCGATCCGCCTTCGCCGCAGCAAAGTGAGTGTTTTCCGCTATGTGGCATCTCGACAATTCGCAGCCCCCGTCTTGCCAGAATGTTTCGGATATCCGCATGAATTTCGGGATCGAGCCGGACGCCGCAAGGGTCATGAACAGTCACGGCCGTCCCGGCCGCAACAACATCCTGAACAGCTTTTTCTGCGACCTGTTTGTAAACCATCCCGACATCAAGGCCGGTACCGTATTGTTTGAAGATCTGATAGCAGCTCGGGCATAACGTCAAAACGTTCCTTACCCCCCCGTCCAATAGTTTTCTCAGGATACGCTTGAAAGATCGCTGGAAAGAATCTGTCCGACCAAGATCATGTGACGGTTTTGCACAACAGCTCAGGACAAGGCCGACATCGGGTATCGTTTCCTGCAGCATTTTAAACACGACATGAAGCTGTTTCGGCCGGGTCCCGGGAAAGGTGCAGCCCGGAAACAGAACCGTCTGGCAATTCCTTGGCAGCGCAAAAAGGCTGAACAACCCGGACAGTCCCCACTTCTCGTATCTGAGAATTGTCTTGTGATGCCGTGAGCCGGCAATACCTTCTTCTGCCTGGCGGCAGCGCATGAGCCAGAACAACTGCCCGGGATCAAGCTTCTCTGGACACACAACGGTGCAAAGACGACAGAGACTGCACAAAAACGGCACCTCATGCTCCAGCTGCTGGCGGGCATATTTTTCAGCCAGATGGTGGGGGTTGCCATAACGCTGTAAAAAAGGACAGTGCTTCACACATGTTCCGCACTGGGTACAACGTGACAGGGTCTCGCCAAGAGCGCCGGCAAGCTCCGAGAAATGGTCTGTCTGGGTCATGTTGTGCATTAAACGCTATCTCACCGACAGGTGGAAATCCGCCTCTTAAGGCAAACCAGTTAATCCAGCTTTTGCATCAGTACAAGGATGGAGGCCTTTATTTACCATATGACCCCGCTGATAGCCAATAGGCCGTTCCGATGAAGCTGCTTGAACGGGTAGTGAGAACCGATACCTGCAAAAGAAGCAAGCACCGTGTCATCTCAAAAGTATCGATCTACTGGCGGGACGGATACCCTGCATCAAGAGCCTCCTGCAAAATGGTCTTTTCCCTCAACCTCAGCATTAAACTCAAAATTTTATCCTCGGAACAGTAGGTATATGCCTATGGTAAAATGTTTCGCATGCCTTGCTATTGTTTGAAAATTCTCATTTCTTACGAGACTCTTGCGGCAGAGAGATCAGCCATGAAACGATCATCCGGCCCGCATCGTTTTTCCGTTTAATCGGTCAACAGAAGATGGGACCTGGTTCCATAGAGGAGGCTCCTAAAATGAACAGATGTTTTTTCTTATTGAATATACTTACATTTTTTGTAAAAATTAAAAAGAGGATCACAAAAGCGGATCCCCTCGATCAGAAGAACGGGTGATGTACGCTCCTCCCGCTCTTCACCACCTGCCGAAATGGAGGCATTTGTTATGCGCATCAAAGCTATCCTGCTCATTATGCTGTGTTTACTGTTTCATGGACCGGTAGTGGCGTTTTCATCGCAAAACGAGACTGCCATCGGAATCCAGGGAGGAAAAGAAGTTTACCTGGTAAAGAAGGCTGAAAATTTCATTATCCTCTATGACCGGTCAGGCTCGATGGGCGACACCTACCAGGGAACAGTCATGACCGAACTTGCCGCCGAACGAAAAATCCTGGTGGAAAAGAACGCCACCCTGCCGGACATGAACTGGATGGCCGGTATCTATTCATTTACCCCCGGTCACGGGTTCGACAACCTGACTGCCTACTACCCGATGCAGCCTTATGACAAAAAACTGTTCAGCCGGACAATCAGCAAAATGCCGCGGGACCCCAAAGGGGCAACGATGCTGCAGCAGGGGCTGAACAAGCTCGACAGTGTGCTTGCCTCCCTGACAGGCAGAACCGTTATTTTCCTCTTCACCGACGGACAATATACCCCGAGTGACACCCTGCCCTCGCCATCGGCGTTAGCCAGGCGCATAAGCGCCGGACACGACAGCTGTTTTGCCGTTATCGATACCGGGTCCGAGTCGAAAGGGGCAAAGGAGATCGCGGCAATCGCCTCGGTGAACGACTGCTCCTACCTGATCCCCTTTGCCACACTCCTCGGGAATCCGGAATGGATGACCAACGCGCTGTTCAAGGTGGTCGAGAAAGAACCGGTCAAACCCCAGGAGATGATTGTCGCCCATGAATGGCAGAATATCCTTTTCGACTTTGACAAGTCCGACGTCAAGGCAGAATATTATGCCATCCTCGCCGAGGTCGGAGCGTTGATGCGCAATAATCCTCAGTCAAAAGTCATACTGGTCGGCCATACGGATAATATCGGAACCCGGGAATACAACTTGAAGCTCTCGCATCGGCGGGCGGCCAGTGTACGCAACTATCTGGTGGAAAAAGAGTCCATTGATGCGAGTCGTATCACCTTGAGCGGTTTTGGTTTTGATGACCCGGTCAGCACCAATGACACGCCGGAAGGAAGAGCACTAAATCGCCGCGTTCAGGGGGTCATAACCGGCATCAAGTAAATTCAGCCGCCCCTGGCTCAGCCGGCGGGATCTGTGGTTCCGCCGGCTCGCCGGATGCGGGTGCTTCTGCACTCGTTTCTCACCTATCTGCACGTGCCTGCCGCCTGTTCAGCGACGGGGTCCCCGTCTGCCGTCATTGGCTTTTCCGATACGAAGAGAGCCTTTTGGAGGAATTTTCTCAAATTCAGTTCCTTTTTGCTGGAACACCCTTATAGTAGGCTGATCATCAATCGGAATTTCGTATAACTTCCATCGGCATAACCGGTCTTGGAGGACCTGAATCATGGATACTCGTCATCTGAAAATCTTTACCACGGTCTACAAAACCAGAAGCTTTACCAAGGCCGCAGAGGAACTCTATACCAGTCAGCCGACGGTCAGCGAGCATATGCGGAATCTCGAGGATAATCTCGGCTGTAAATTGTTTGACCGACTTGGACGATCAATCATGCCTACCCCGGAAGCCGAACTGCTCTACCCCAAGGCGGAAGAGATTCTAGCGGAAATGAGCAACCTCAGGAAAACACTGGCTTACGTGGCCAATCACGTGTCAGGAGAACTGGTTATCGGCGCCAGCACCATTCCCGGAGACTACATCCTGCCGGAACATGCTGCCCTTTTTACGAGCCGGTACCCGGAGGTATCCTTCGAGATCCGCATACATGACTCGGCCAGGATCGTTAAAGATATCAGCCAGCACAAGCTTTACCTTGGCGTTGTCGGAGCACAAATTCCTTCAACCAAGGTTGAATACACGCCCTTTGGCGGGGACGAACTGGTTCTGGCTGCAGCGGCCGATCTGTCAATTCCTGGAGAGATTACGGCTGATGAGTTGTTGCAGTTCGACTTTCTGCAAAGGGAACAGGGTTCCGGAACCGGCAGAAACATCGAGCAATTCCTTGGTACTCTCGGTATAAGCCCGGCCCGGCTCAAGGTTCGGGCCACCCTTGGTTCGAGTACCGCCATAAAGGAAGCAATAAAATCAGCGCTTGGCATAGCCATAATATCAAGGATCGCCATCCGCGACGAGCTTGCAAGCGGCAGGCTCAAGGAAATCAAGATTCGTGGCCTGAATATGCAGCGCTCCTTTTATATCGTCACCTCAAGGAAACGTACCATGCCCAATCATTATCTGGTATTTGCCAATTTTCTGAAAAAAACCGCGGCCTCTCTGCAGGATGGTTCCAACGCTTAAATGATGCCTGCAGGCCTTTCAACCGGCATTGGTCTCAGCTCTGGGCTACCCGATAAACTTCTTCGATGGTCGTTACACCTTCCACCACCTTGTCGGCACCATCCTGCAGGAGGGTCGTCATGCCGAGAGACTGGGCATAACGCTTCAGTTCGCTGGCGTCGGAGGTTTTCAGAATCATGCTCTTGATCTCATCATCCATAATCAGGAATTCATGGATACCGGTACGGCCTCGATAGCCGGTCTGATGGCACTGGTCGCAGCCGCTGCCCCGATAGACCGTATTGTTGTCAAGCAGCGCGGAGGATAATCCTATTTTCTCGAGTTCGGCCTCGTCCGCCTGGTAAGGTTCCCGGCATGCCGGACAGATAATACGGATCAGTCGCTGGGCCAGTATCGCGTTGATTGAGGATGCTATCAGAAACGACTCGACCCCCATATCCCGCAGGCGGGTAATGGTACTGGGCGCATCATTGGTATGCAGGGTGGAAAA
Organism: Desulfobulbaceae bacterium; assembly: GCA_024643445.1. GTDB lineage: Bacteria > Desulfobacterota > Desulfobulbia > Desulfobulbales > Desulfocapsaceae > Ww85. The sequence continues at coordinate 6,250 of JAHEMX010000175.1, forward strand.
AACCAGATGACCGGTCAGGGCAGACTGGATGGCAATTTGCGCGGTCTCCAAGTCACGGATCTCACCAATCAAAATGACATCAGGGTCCTGGCGCACGATGGAACGCAGCCCGGAGGCGAAGGTCAGCTCAATTTTCGGGTTAACCTGAACCTGACCGATCCCCGGAATCCGGTACTCGATGGGATCTTCTACGGTGATAATATTGATGTCAACGCTGTTTATGGCCGTCAGCGCGGCGTAGAGTGATGTCGTCTTGCCCGACCCGGTCGGCCCGGTCACCAGGACAATACCGTTTGGCGCCTTGATGATCCGGGAAAACAGGGCAAGACGGGCCTCGGACATTCCGAGATCTCTAAGGGACATACGCACGGTCGATTTGTCAAGCAAACGCAGTACCACCCGTTCTCCAAAGGCAGTTGGCAGGGTGGAAACCCGTATATCGATGTCTTTATTACCGACCTTGATCTCAATACGCCCATCCTGGGGTAAGCGTTTTTCGGCGATATTCATTTTCGCCATCAGCTTGATCCGGGACGTCAACGCAGACTGTACATGCTTGGGCGGCGTGAACATGTCATAGAGGATGCCGTCAAGGCGCTGCCGTATCTTCAGGCTGTTCTGGTATGGTTCGATATGAATATCGGAAATATTGCTGCGCACGGCTTGCGACAGCATCAGGTTGACCAGGCGGATCACCGGCGAATGAGAGGTGTCGTCAAGCAGATCCCCGACCTCTTCGATTTTTGAAAAAAGGACATCGGGATCTTCCTCGTCTATGTCCTGCATCACCTCTTCGGCACTGTCAAAGGACATGTCATAGGCTGAATTAATCGTCCTGATGATTTCGCTCTGGGTACTCAGTACCGCCGGGCAGGCCGGCACATCGAGCTGCATCCGCACGTCGTCCAGGGCCTGAAAATCGCACGGGTCGTGCATGGCGATATAGGCTCCGGCTGCCGTGAAAACGGGTACCAGAAGATTTTTTTTCAGGAAGGTGATGGAGAGCCTGCTGGTAAATTCAGCATCTATGTCGTGGGGCAGAACGGGGACCACCTCCATGCGGAACTGGTCCGCCAGGGCCTGCAGAAAATCGAGTTCCTTTATCGACTTCTGTTTCAAAAGGATATCGCCAAGCCTGCCGCCGGTCTTCGCCAGGACAGCATAAGCCTGCTGCAGAGACGCTTCCGACAGGCC
>JAHEMX010000672.1 GCA_024643445.1 Desulfobulbaceae bacterium
TAGTTGTTGCTATCTCACTAATATAACAAATTGTTTTTATTTCTGACTGACTATAATCTTTTCCTTTTCCGGCACGGGCACTCGTATCTTCTTTTGCTTTATGCCACCGGTTTGAGCCAGGCTGTACCATCTGCAGGGGGAATAGATCACTTATTCGGTAGCAGACTTCATATTTCTTTTTCACCCGCTCCCGGGTCGTGGTTTGTTCAATATCGATGCATTTCTTCTCAACAAGTGTCTCCAGCAATTTCTTGTGTTTACGCAAAGAGAGAATTCTCTTGCTCTGCATCGCCGACAGCACCGATTTTTCGGCAAGTTCCTTTGCCCAGCCGCTCTTCTCGGGTATCGAAAATTCTTTTGCAGCAAGCTCAAAGCGCTTTTTATTTATCAGGCGTATTGTCTTAACTGATCCGATTGTTAAACCGGCGGGCAACGCGGTCTTGACAACAATACCGATCGGGTAATGATAGTAGCGTGCTATCCAGCGAAACAGCGGGACCATATCCGCCAGGAAGAGCGGAGCATCATCAAGGACATCGAGGACTTCTTTTACTTTGAATTCAGTTTTTTCCTCATCAATTACCTGAAGAATATAACCGGTAGCCTGTCTGTTACCGAAGGGGACAAAAACACGCCTGCCGACAAGATCCGTGACCGATTGCCGATAATGGACCAGCGCGTCATCTGCAAGAGCATAGGTATACGACTGCTTAACCGGAACAGCGACGGCAACTTCGACCAGTATCATAACCGCGAAACAAATTCTTTCAGGTGTTCCTTGAACTCCTCTCCGACTTCATTATGTCTGGTACCATAGGCGACAATGGCCTTCAGGTAGCCCATTTTATCACCGGCGTCATAGCGCGTTCCGGCAAATTCGTAGGCATACATCTCACGCTTTTTGGAAAGAGCCAGTAATGCATCCGTCAGCTGGATCTCACCACCATGGCCCGGTGTAGTGCCACTGAGAATGTCAAAAATTTCCGGTTCTAGAATATACCGGCCAATGATGGCCAGGTTTGAATCGGTCGTTCCCGGTGCTGGTTTTTCAACCATTCGGGAAACGCGAAAGGTCCGGTCTCTGCCATTTGCTTCGCCTTCAACAATGCCGTATTGATGCGTCTGCTCAGGGGAAATTCTCTGTACGGCGACAATTGATTCTTTGACGTCATTGTAGAGATCGAGCATCTGCCTGGCACAGGGTGTCTCGCTGAGGACAAGATCATCGCCGAGACAGACCATGAAAGGTTCATTGCCGACGATATGGCGGGCCGTCCAGATGGCATGTCCAAGACCGAGCGGTTTTTTCTGCCGGACCGATACGATATCTATCAGATTTGATATCGACTCGAGCTCTTTTACCAGGTTGGTCTTATTCTTCTCTTTGAGCACATTATCCAGTTGATAATCGTAGTCAAAATGGTTTTCTATGGCTGACTTGCCTTGACTGGTAACAAAAATAATCTGATCGATGCCTGAATTGACGACCTCTTCAACGATGTACTGAATTGTCGGACGATCGACGATGGTAAGCATCTCTTTCGGTATGGCTTTGCTTGCCGGAAGAAACCTCGTGCCGAGTCCTGCAACCGGTATTACCGCCTTTCTGACATTCATTTGCTGCTCCTTATGGTAAATGACAGCCACAGCTGTTATATGATATATGATTTTTGCTTAAGAAAATGAACTGTTACCACAAAACCTCTCTGCCAGCCAACGTTTTCATGGATTTATTTTATCCCCCGGATCTTCCGATTACTGCTTATGTACAGGCTATTTTTGAACTTGTTGCTAAAAACCAGGTCACCATCATCGCCGGCGATACCGGATCAGGAAAAACCACACAACTCCCGAAAATCTGTCTTGAACTTCTCAGCAGCTCAACGAGACTAATCGGCTGTACTCAGCCCCGGCGTATTGCTGCTACCTCCGTGTGTGACCGGGTTAAAGAGGAATTGGGCAATCAGGCACACCTCGTCGGAAGCAAGATCCGTTTCAGTGACCGCACATCGGATAAGACCCGCATCAAATTCATGACCGACGGAGTTCTGCTGGCTGAAA
>JAHEMX010000176.1 GCA_024643445.1 Desulfobulbaceae bacterium
CGCTGGGCATCAACCTCATGTCCGATCTTATTCAAAAGGCGGCGGCTGTGTTGGGAGAGCAGTTTGATATCGAAATTATAGAAAAACACCACAACCTGAAAAAAGACGCCCCGTCGGGTACGGCCTATGAGCTTGCCGATTCTATCAACCAGGTGTTTTTAAATGCCAAACATTACGTCTTCGGCCGCCACACCAGAACAGACAAGCGCAATATAGAAGATATCGGCATCCATGCCGTACGTGGCGGAACCATTGTTGGCGAACACCAGGTTCTGTTTGCCGGAACAGACGAGATATTAGAACTCAAGCACGCCGCCTTCTCGAAGCAGGTCTTTGCCGCCGGCGCTCTGCGGGCGGTACGCTTTATCGCTGAAAAGTCACCGGGCTATTACTCCATGAAAGAGATGATCACTGAACAGAGTGCGGTGACAAACATCTACGCGAGCGACGAGGAAGCCCTGGTGTCCATGAGCGATATTCCATACGATCCGCTCAAGATCACCAGGATATTCAAACGTATCGGCGAGAAAAAGATCAACCTGGATATGATCTCTCAGACGACACCGGTCGAGGGAAAGGTCAATATATCTTTCACGCTGCCGCGCAAGGATATAGAGCAGGCGAGGGTACTGCTTGAAGATTTTCAAAATTTGCTGCCGCAGCTGCGGCTGGATGTTTTTTCCGACATAACCAAGATATCGGTGACCGGCCCGGGCATGGAGGTTCAATCAGGCGTTGCGGCCCAGGTGTTTGAAGTAATGACGAGCCGGGGTATAGACCTGAAGGCAGTCACTACATCGGAAACAAAGATTTCTTATGTTATTTCCCAGGAAAATCGAGAACGGGCGGTAGAGGCTATAAAAATCACCTTTGGTATTTGAACAGAGAGAACCTGCCCGCCAAGATGCAAGGATACTCTGCCGTGAATTATCGCTCGAATCTGTTTCAAAACAAGGCGGAAGTCTGTTCACAAGAAAGATTCCGTGGCTTTCTGCGGCTAAAGAACTTCTTCTGCTCCACGTTCACGCACCGGCACGGTTTCATCGTAATCCTGAAAAAACATCAGCGTAAAAAAACCAAAAAAAACTTGACAAAGATAATCTGTACGATATTTTGAAATTATCTTATAAGATATCTTATAAGATTCTCTCTGGAGCAAAACCGCTACAGCAGCACGGCCCAGGCCCGATCCCTACCAGATAAAGGGATTGAAATTCAGTTAACTCATGTTCATGTACAGGAGGGGAAAATGAAGAAAGTTACATCACTCGCGACTCTGACCCTGGCGCTGACCGCACTGCTGTTCTGCGGGCTGCCCATGACCACCTCAGCAGAAGAGTTACAACCAACGACAATGACCTGGGTTGCCGGTGGAGTCGGTGGGGGCTGGTATGCCCAAGCCGGCGGCCTTGCACGCCTGATTACAGAAAAAGAACCAAAAATCATACTGAAGGTTGTTCCCGGTGGCGGTGTCGTCAACCCGGTACGCATATCCCAGGGCAAAGACGGCCTTGCCTGGGGCGTTACCTTTGTGGACAAAATGGCACTGGAAGGTATGGAGCCTGTCTACAAAACCCCCAATCCCAACGTTCGGGCGCTGGGAGGCATTTTCGGCATTTCCTACATCCATATAATGGCAGCGGCCGACCAGAAGATCACCACCATGGCTGAGCTGGCTGACATGGTCAAGGCTGGCAAAGCGGTAAACGTTGCCATGCCGATGAAAGGGACCTCGGACCTTCCCCTGGTTAAACAGATCCTGGCCTTTTACGGCATATCCTTCGAGGCTATCGAGAAGGCGGGCGGCAAAATTCAGCAGGCCGTCTACGCAGATATGATCAGTTTATACAAGGACAGGCATGTTGACTATGTCTTTACCCATCTCGCCTTGCCGGCAGCTGCCATCACCGAGATGGCCATGAGCCGCAAAAGTACCCTGTTGGCGACCTCCCCGGAATGTATCGACACGCTCTCAAAACAGCTTGGTACCATTGATACCGCATCCGGAAAGGCCGTGATCAAAGGGGGAACCTATGAAGGCAATCCCGATGACATCCCCGCAGTGCCCACTGCTGCCGAATTGCTGGTCAGCAAGGATGTACCTGAAATCGTCGCCTATACCATCCTTAAAATAATCGGCGACAATATCCAGGAAGTATATAAAATCAACAATAAAAACGAGACATTTGACCCGAAAACAGGGTGGTCCCTTGTGGCAGTTCCGCTGCATCCGGGTGCCATCAGGTATTACAAGGAAAAGGGGTATATGAAATAAGGATGGCGACGTAAAAACGCTCCGTCTGTTTCATTGCAGCAAATTTTTTATCATCACGATGTACCCTTGTACGCTGGAACAGTTAGTCTTGACCACGGACGCCCTCACCGGGGGTTGTAGCAGAAACCTGCGGCTCCCGGTGTAGCGTTGCTCCGAACGAAGGGGGATTACCAGTGCGAGAATTTACCGGACTACAAAAGTGGATGGTAGGAGGTTGGCTGGTTGTATTGTCATCATTCCAGCTCTATACAGCCATATTCGGTATCCTGCAGCCACGGCCGCAACGCGGTATTCACTTGCTGTTCCTGATGTCCGCCGCATTTATACTCTTTCCGGCTACAAAAAAACTGGTCGCTGACAACAGGATTCCATTCTATGACTGGCTGTTGGCCGGACTTTCCCTTCTTCCACCACTGTATCTCATCATTAACAACGATTATCTCACCGAACGGTTGAAGTTTGTTGATCCGGTCATGCCGATAGAGATGATCCTCGGCACTATCAACATCATATTATTGCTTGAAGCAATCCGGCGCGTCGTGGTACCGGCAATGTCGATTCTCATAATCGCTTTTATTGCATTGCTGTATGCCGCGCCCTACCTACCAGGTGTTTTTTACAGTAAGGCCCCGTCATTCTCCGATGTCATTGAAATGCACTACCTGATCACCGATTCCGGTATTTACGGTGCGATTACCGGGGTTTCCGCTACCTTCGTGGCACTGTTTGTGATCTTCGGCGCGGTAATGGAAACAACCAATACGGGCCGGTTTTTTACTGATTTGGCATCGCGCCTGGCCGGAACAAGCAAAGGCGGTCCGGCCAAGATTGCTGTTATCAGCAGCGGTCTGTTCGGCTCCATCAGCGGCGTGGCCGCCGCCAATGTCTATTCCACCGGAACGTTCACCATACCGTTGATGAAGCGTCTGGGGTATCGGCCAAGTTTTGCCGGAGCCATCGAAGCTTCAGCATCAGTCGGCGGTATGATGATGCCGCCGGTTATGGGTGCGGGCGCCTTCGTGATGTCGGAGATAACCGGTGTTCCCTACGTGAAAATCATTGTAGCGGCAACGCTCGGTTCGATCCTGTATTACATCAGCCTGATATACCGGGTGCATTTCACCGCATTAAAGGATGGGCTCAGGGGGATGGATGAAAAAGATATGAAGCCGATACGAGCCATTCTGAAGGACTGCTACCTGTTGATCCCCATGGTCGCCCTGGTGATCATGCTGCTGATCGGCTATTCGCCGTTCCGGGCTGCAATAGTGGCCATCGGCATCTGCTTTCTATCCAGCTTCTTTAAACGTGAAACCTGGATGACCCCCCGAAGGTTGTGGGATACGCTCGAGCTGGGCGGCCGAAACATGATCATGATCGCCCTGGCAACAGCCGGAGCCGGCATGGTGGTCAGTATTGTAACCCATACCGGCCTGGCGCTGGGTATCGCCACCGTCATCACCAACTGGTCGGGTGGTTTCCTGTTTCCGGCCCTGCTGCTGATAATGGTTACATCCCTGACCCTTGGCATGGGCCTTCCCTGTACGCCGGCATACATCATCGCCATCACCATCGGGGGCCCGGCGCTTCTGGCTATGAACTGCGGGGTTCTGGCCTCGCACATGTTTGTCTACTATTTCGCCATCCTGGCAGGTGTGACACCGCCGGTGTGTATCGCCGCCTATTGCGGTGCGGCTATTGCGGGATCAGGCCCGCTGGAAACCGGTTTTGAGTCCTTCAGGCTGGCCATGGTGGCATTCATTGTTCCTTATGTCTTCGTCTATAACGAAGGGCTGATGATGCAGGGAAATATCTTTGGAATCCTGACGGTTACCACGCTCCTGCTCATCTGTGTCATTCTCTCCGCCGGTGCTCTGAGCGGTTACTTATTCAAGAAAATGCGTGTTCCCGCGCGAATGCTGACCCTGACCCTGGCTCTGCTTGCCGCCTTCCTGTGCACCTTTAGAGAACTCACCCATGAGCCACTGGTGTTTTTGGCTTCCATCAGCTTTTTCATAGGCCTCTCGGTTTTACTGTTCAGGTCTAACAGGCAGATGCAGCCGCATTCCGTTACCGCATAGACGAATCGGGAAAGGCAGGTTTCACCTGAGCGACTGGCTGACTGCCCGGAGAGAACCATTCTTTTGTATGAAGACTATACTAACGTGGTGAACCTTATGTTATCAGGAGTATTGACGGCAATTGTCACACCTTTTCTCAACGGTCGGTTGGATGAAAAAAGTCTGACGGAACTCATTTCATTTCAGCTGGAAAAAGGGGTTCACGGCATCGTCCCCTGCGGCACCACCGGTGAATCACCCACCTTGAGCTTTGAGGAGTACAAGCGGGTAGTGGAGATTACCGTAGAAGCGGTAAACAAAAAAGTTCCGGTGGTCGCCGGTGCAGGTGCAAACAGCACTGCCAGGGCCGTTGAATTGACGCAGGCGGCAAAATCCCTCGGTGTCGATGCCACCTTGCAGGTGGCACCGTACTATAACAAGCCGACGCAGGAAGGTCTTTTTCAACATTTCAAGGCGGTGACGGAAGTTGGCCTGCCCGTTGTTTTGTATAACGTCCCCGGTCGCACCGGAATCGACATTCACCCCACGACCGTGGCAAGACTCGCGGAAATTCCTGAAATCATAGCGATTAAAGAAGCCAGTGGCAGCATAGGCCGGATGGCCGAGATCCGGAAACTATGCGGCGAGCAACTGACACTCCTGACGGGTGATGATGCCCAGACCCTGCCGGCATTGTGCATGGGCGGAAAAGGCGTGATCAGCGTTCTCAGCAACCTGCTGCCGCAGGAGATGGTGACGTTGTACGAGCACTGGCAGGATGGCAATAGTACGGGCGCGATCGACAGCAACGAGCACCTGTTTCCCGTCATGCAGGCAATGTTCATAGAATCCAACCCGGTTCCGGTAAAAACGGCACTGGCGATGAAGGGCCTGATTGCAAGTTCAGAAGTGAGACTGCCGCTTTGCAGCATGTCTGTTGAAAATGAAAAGGAACTGGCCAGGGCAATGCAACAAGCGGGGATACTTTGAAGCATTTTTCAGGTACTAAAACCAACTCACCGGGAGAACCCAGCAATTGGCTTTAAAAAACGCAGAGGTCGTCATAGCAGGCGGTGGCGTTATCGGTTCTGCCATTGCTTATTTTTTATCTCTCAAAGGAGTTAAGGCCGTTCTCCTGGAAAAAGAAGGGATCGGTGCGGGAAGTTCCGGAGCGTGTGACGGAGCCGTACTCATGCAGAGCAAGAAACCGGGTATTCATCTGAAAATGGCGATGCAAAGCCGCACCCTCCTGGAGGGTCTGCAGGAAGAATTGCCGGTACCTTTCGAATTTGAAAAAAACGGCGGCCTGATTGTCATTGAAACAGAAGAAGAACGTGTGCTGATGGAACGACACGTCATGGCTCAGCGTGAAGCCGGCCTGGATTCCGAACTGCTGGACGAGAAGCAGCTTCGAACCGTATCGCCCCACCTGTCGCCTCACCTGCTGGGGGCGACCTATTCGTCTTCCGAAGGCAAGATCAACCCGCTGGCCCTGACGCTCGGTTTTACCAGGGGCGCGATGCAGTCCGGTGCACGCATTGTAACCGGCACAAGCGTCGTTGGTATAACGACCGACGGGGAACAGGTAACCGCAGTTCAGACCGATAGCGGGCAAATTGAAACGCACACCTTCGTCAATGCGACCGGTTCCTATGCCACGCAGATCGGGAAAATGGTGGATATCGATATTCCGATCAGGCCTAAACGGGGGCAGCTGCTGGTCACCGAAGCACGTCCAGGACTGTTGAAACCCTGTTTACTGACCGCCAGTTATATTGCCGCAAAATATAATTCAGCAGCGAAAAAAAAGACAACCAGCGGCGGTTTGTCCATGGACCAGACCCATAACGGCAATCTGCTGCTGGGGTCGACCCGCGAACTGGTCGGCTACGATAAGCGAAACACAGCAGACGCCTTGAAGCAGATTGCATCGCGGGCGGTACGTATCCTGCCTGGCCTGAAGGACATGATGCTGATTCGCGCCTTTGCGGGACTGAGGCCCTACACGCCTGATGGCCTGCCAATTCTCGGGAAGGTTGACAACCTGAAAGGCTTCATCATGGCAGCCGGACATGAAGGTGACGGGATCGCCCTGTCCGCCATAACGGGGAAACTCATCAGTGAATTGATCGTACATGGAGAAACAGCGGTTTCCCTTGAGAATTTCAACTTAAATCGCTTTGCCGCCGAGCAGATATGAACCGATCTGACAACACCTTGCCGGAGAAACCGAGCGTGGACAACAAACAGGCTGAGCGGACTGCTCATTCGACCGGGCAGGAAAAAGAAATCACCTTCTACGTTAATGGCCGACCTACCCACGCCCGCCGTGGAGAAACAATTCAAGCGGCATTGATTTCTGCCGGCTATCGGCAAATCCGCACAAGCAAGACAAAACAGCCGCGGGGAGTCTTTTGCGGCATGGGTGTCTGTTACGAGTGTCTGGTAACGGTCGACAACGGCCCCTGGAAACAAGCCTGCGTGACCATAGTGGAAGAAGGCATGGAGGTCCAGATCGATGCCGGTTGAAAAATATGATGTCGTGATTATCGGTGGCGGTCCTGCCGGTATGAGTGCCGCATCAATCCTGGCGGAGCATTCTATCCGGACTCTGTTGATCGATGAGAAAGGACGGCTCGGCGGTCAACTCTGGCGGGGCCCGGCGGAATCTTCCTCACCAGCCGGTTTTTTTAAGCCTTCGAATCACCGGATTCATCTTTCCGCAACGACGGGTTACCGTAACGGCAACCTTCGTATCGAGACCCTTGCAAGCGTTCTCGGCATTTTCCCTGACAAATCGATCCTGCTCTCTGCCGGGAAAGAGGGGATAAAGGAAATCAAGGCGGAAAACATCCTGTTCGCCACCGGTGCCAGGGAAAAGGTGCGGCCGTTCGAAGGCTGGACATTGCCTGAGGTAATGACGGTCGGCGGCGTTCAGCTGCTGCTCAAGGACTACAATGTTCTCGCCGCTCCGGAAATGCTGGTGAGCGGTGCCGGACCATTGCTGTACCTGTTGTGCGGCGATGTCTTGAGCCGGGGCGGCAGGATTTCCGCCCTCCTGGATCGCTCTTCTTTCATGAGCGTGGTGGGAACGACCCGCCTGATGC
>JAHEMX010000177.1 GCA_024643445.1 Desulfobulbaceae bacterium
GCATATCGCCGTCGCAGCGGTCACCGGCGAAGAGCCTCCGCCGATGCCAGAACGGGGGCGGGCCTGGTCTGTTTACGACCTGTTTACCACGGTCGACAATGAGCAGGTGTTTATCGGCGTTACCTCGGATCGGCATTGGCAGAGGATGTGCTCTACCTTCGGGTTTGCCGACTGGGAAAGCAGGAGCGAGCTGGCCACGAACCAGGGAAGGATCGAGGCCCGCGACTGGTTCCTGCCGGAATTGAACAAGCGGTTGAGCGCGAAGACCAAGGCTGAACTTATGGCTCTGGCGGAGCAGGCAGGTATTCCGTTTGCCCCGGTAAACAAGCCGGCAGATCTGGTAGACGATATACAGATGAACGAATCAGGGAGCCTGGCAGAGGTTTTGACCCCGGGCGGATCGCCGGTCAAATTGCCAAAAATCCCGTTGAGAATGGACGGCAAATCGTTCGACCTGCGCCTGCAGCCTCCCAAAATCGGTGAAGGATCGCTCGAGGTGTATCGACAGCTCGGTTTTTCCGAAAACGAAATCGAACGCCTTCAGCAGGAGGGAGTCATCGAGGTCGGTTAGGCATGACGGGGCACGGCGATGGCGTAATTCTTTTGCACCTGCCCGAGATCATTCAAGCGTAACCAGCATCTCCTTTTCAGCAGTCTGCCATGGTTCTCTATTTTAATTCATTTCAGTTACTTAACTCCCCTTATTCGCCGTTCCCGCGGTAAGAGAGCAGGCATAGGAGAACCGTGGCAGAAACAGCTTGACCCTAAGAAAAGTTGGTTGTATAGATGTCTATACATCTGCTGTTGTCTTGCTCGGTTATTCTCGCCTTATCAACACGCATTATGGGGAGCAAATGTATGGAGATCTTGGATTGCACGCTTCGGGACGGAAGCCATGCTGTTGCAGGCGGGTCGTTCCAGCTCGATGCTACGGTAAAGATAATAGAGACGCTCATCCAGGCAGGGGTGAAGGTCATAGAGTTTGGTAAACCTTCAGGGATCGGAGCGCCGAAGGGAGCCGTGAGCGATGAAGCCTATCTTCAGGCTACCCAGACGCTGACGGCGAAAGCAGAGCTTGGCATGTTCTGTCGTCCGGAGAATTTTCGTGCATACGAATGTGAGCTGGTTGAAAAATACCGGCCCGGCTTTTTAAGAATGGGCACCAATGCCGGCAACGTCGAACCGTCGGAGGCTGCTATCTCCAAGGCTCGGAAGGCCGGTATAAAAGTGCGCTACAGCCTGATCCAGGCTCACTGCCTGTCGCCTGCAAAGCTGGCGGAGAACGCCAAAAAAGTTGCCGGGTATGGCGCTCAGGCGATCACCATCATGGACTCGACCGGCACCATGCTGCCGTCTCAAGTCGGCGATTATGTCAGCGCCCTGGTGCAGGCGGTGGATGTACCGGTCGGCTTTCACGGCCATAACAACCTGGGGCTCTCCATTGCCAATGCCCTGGCTGCTGTCCAGGCGGGAGCGGCATCACTGGACGGGGCGATCGGCGGACTTGCCCGGAGCGCCGGAAACGCCCCCACCGAGATGCTCTGCGCCGTTCTTGCCAAAGAGGGTTCGCCCACCGGTATCGACTGGTTCCGGCTCCTTGATTTCCTCGACCATGAAATGCCCGAGATCGCGCCGGGCATGAAGAATGTCCCTCCTCTTGATCTGATATATGGTTACGCCGGATTTCACTCGCGAAATCTGCCGCTGGCCAAAAGCATAGCAGAGCAGGAACAGGTAAATCTCTACCGGCTCATCGTGGAAGTGTCGGGTTACGGGGTAGCCAATCCGGATGAAGCGCTTTTCAAAAAAGCTGCCTCCGTTTTGAAATAACACCTACATGGTGAGTCGGCGTGAATCAAAAAAAAGATACGCTTCGAAAAACATTAGCTGTTTTTATTGCTGAGACGAACTATTCGAATCTTTCGGCAGCAGTAATCAGCCGGGCGAAACTTTGCCTGATGGATCTTGTCGGTGTCGCCATAGCCGGCAGCCGGCAGCCGACCTCGATCCTGGCCAGAGATGTCATCGGCAGGGATCAGCCGGCAGGTGGAGCCACGCTCTGGGTCTCCAACCGGAAATTTTCTCCGCTGACCGCTGCCTTTTTAAATGCAGTCCAGGGTCATGCCATCGACATGGATGACGGACACCGGTATGCCAACGGTCATCCTGGTGTTGTGACCATCCCGGCAGCGATGGCCCTGGCGGAAAGCGGACGGTTGAACGGGAAGAATCTGATCGAGGCGATCGTTATCGGTTACGAGGTCTTCATACGATTGGGAATCATGTGCAATCCGGACCTGCTCAAGCGAGGGTTCCACACAACCGCTGCCCTTGGTGTCTTCTCGTCGGCGGCAGTCGCCTCGAAACTTCTGGGCTTATCCGTCGCCGAGACGGAAAACGCATTGTCTCTCGCCGGTTTGCAGAGTGCCGGCCTGCTCGAGGCCCTGAGCAGTGGCGAGATGGGCAAATCATTCCAGGTTGGAAGATCGGTGCAGGGCGGCATTCTCGCGGCTCTCATGGCCCAGAGGGGAGCTGACGGGCCGGAGCATATCTTTGAAGGTGACAAAGGCTTTTGCCGGGCGTTTTCCGGGAAGGCCTGCGACAGCGAATCAGTCACCAGGGGACTGGGTGAAACATTTCAGATCCAGGATGTCTATTTCAAGAGGCATGCAGCCTGCCGTCATATCCATTCTGCCCTGGATGCGATAGGAGAGATCCTCGCCGAAAGCCCCATAGATCTGGCTGAAATCGAGTCAATAGACGTTGAGACCTACTCGATTGCCAAGAACTTGACCGGACACCTGGCAACACAGGGGAGCGAACTTGCCGCTAAATTCAGCACGCCGGTTGCGATCGGACTGCTGCTTGTCTTCGGGCGGACGGATGCGCTAGCCTTTTCGGAAGAAAATATTTCTCATCCTCGTGTCCAATCGATTGCCCAGAAAGTCTCAATTCGTTCCAGTGAAGCCTGGGATGTCGTCTATCCCGGTAAAAGAGGTGCGGATGTGCGGATCCGGACCAAAGACAGAACATACAGCAGGGAGGTTATTTACCCGAAAGGAGAGCCGGAGTTTCCGCTTAGCTCCGAGGAATTCGTCGGGAAATACGAAACAAATGCTGGTTTGGTGTATTCGGCAGACAGAATAACGAGAATCAGGGAACACATGATGAATGTGGAACAGGAAGAGATAGATACTATCACCATGTTATTGAGGGCGCCTGACTAGGCAGGGCAGTCGGCCGTTGAGCGGTTTCAGCTATGGCACCCCTGATGCAGAGTATGAGCATCCGCCATGGCAGCCGGCCCAACGCAGGCGATGGATTTTGGTGTCGCCGACGGTTCTCCCTGGTGGTGCGGGTTTCGTCTTACAAATTCAATCGTTAGTTGAATGGAGGAGAAAACAATGAAGACATCTATTAGAATGGCAATTTTGGCATTGGCACTTTTCTTCGGAGGACTCACTACATTTCTTTCCAGCACAGCTCTTGCACAAGATGTGACCCGCGTTTCGATGGGCACGGCAGGCACCACGGGCGTCTATTATTTTTACGGCGGAGCGGTGGCGAACCTCGTCAGTAAAAAAGTTCCCGAACTGCAGATTACCTCGGAGGCTACGGCCGGCTCGGTTGAGAACCTCAAGCTGATCATGGGAGGCGAAATCGCCATGGCCACGGTTACCGCCGATGTGCTCAACGAGGCGGTCAACGATTGGGAAAAGTCAAAACGTTTCAAGGAAAAGGTAGAGGTCTACGGACTCTTCAACATGTACACGCAGCCGATGCACATCGTCGCGCTGGCGGACAGCGGGATTAACGGTATCCAGGATCTCAAGGGAAAGCGTGTTGCGGTCGGTGCCCCCGGCTCCGGTTCGGAGGTGAAGACGAAGGCGCTTCTCAGCATATTGGGACTTGAGTACAACAAGGATTTCACTCCTGAATTCCTGAGCTTCGCCGAGGGATCGCAGGCCCTGCAGGATAAGACCGCCGATGCGATGTTTGTCAGCTCGGCCATACCCAATCCGGCAATCATGAGCCTGGCGATGACCAATCCTTTGAAGCTGATCCCGATGACGGATGAAGAGGTGGCTAAAATTGAGAAGGAGTATCCATTTCTCACGCAGGACATCATTCCCGCTGACACCTACAAAGGCATAGGCGACGTTCAGTCGGTCTGTGTTCAGTCCCTGATGGTGAGCAGCAAGAGTTTCCCGGATGATTTGGCCTACAAAATGGTGAAGACCATATTCGAGAACAAGCCTGAATTCGAGCAGGTCCATTCGGCGTTCAAGCGGACGCTTCTGCAAAATGCTCCGAAGATGATTGTTCCTACGCATCCGGGTGCGCTGCGCTACTACAAAGAGAAGGGTGTGGTTAAGTAGCCTTAAACGCTCACCAAGAGATGCTGGGTAGCCCCGGGTGACCGGGCAGAGACAGCATCACGTAATAAGGAGTGCAAGTATGAGCACGAAAAGAGTTGTGGGCGGCGCCATCATTCTCGTTTCACTGCTGCTGACCGCCTTCCAGATTTATACATCAACACATGGCTTGATGACGGCTCTGTTGCAGCGGAGTATCCATCTCTCTTTTGTGCTCGTACTTGTTTTTCTCTACTTTCCCGCTCTGAAGAATTCACGAGCGACATTTTTGATCGATATTCCGCTCTGTCTGCTCGCCGTGAGCAGCGGGAGTTATTTATACCTGTCGTTCGATGATCTGGTGTATCGCATGGGCGATGCCAATGGCTGGGACATCTCCATGGGCTTCGCCTGCGTCGTGTGCCTGCTTGAAGCGACTCGCCGGGCCGTGGGGGTACCAATGACAATCCTTGGCGCCGTCTCGCTGCTCTATGCCCTGTACGGCAACCTGCTGCCCGAACCGCTTGGGCATTCAGGCCGTTCGCTGGAAAGGGTGATGTCACAGATGTATCTTACCAATGAAGGTATTTTTGGCATCCCCCTGGGCGTCGCCGCAACCTATGTGTTTCTCTTTGTCCTGTTCGGCTCGCTCATGGAAAAATCGGGGGTGGGTACCCTGTTCCTCAACCTGGCCCTGGCCTTTGCCGGCAAATATCGGGGCGGTCCCGCCAAAATCGGTATCCTCTCGAGTGCGGCGGTTGGCACCGTATCCGGGAGTCCGGTATCAGATGCAGCCACAACCGGCGCGTTCACCATCCCGCTGATGATCAAGATGGGCTACAGTAAAACACTGGCAGCGGCGGTCGAGGCCTCCGCTTCCTCCGGCGCCTCGCTGATGCCACCGATCATGGGTGCCTCCGCATTCGTCATGGCGGACGTTACGGGAGTGCCGTACAGCACGATCATTATGCATGCCATTATCCCGGCATTGCTGTTTTATGCCGGCTTGATGTTTGTCATCGGTAACGAGGCTCGAAAAGCGGATATGCGCGGGTTGAGTGCGGAGGAACTTCCGTCCAAGCGAGACGCCCTGCTCAAGAGCCTGCGCTTGATGTTGCCGGTGGCCGTGCTCATTTTTTCCTTGGCGGTCCTGCGTGTATCCCCGCTTCGCGCCGCCCTGTTTTCAACAGCGGTATTGCTGGGCATCACGCTCGCCTACAACCTCTTCAGCCGGGAACACCGGGTACCGCTCAAGACGCTTTTCGAAGCGCTCACGGAAACCCCCCGTAAGGTACTGACCGTTTCGGTGGCCTGTGCCACGGCCGGTATCATTATCGGGACGCTGGGATTGACCGGGCTGGGTCTCCGGCTGGCGGATATGGTTATCAGCCTGACGGGCGGCTCCCTGCCTCTGGTACTGATATTATCCATGGTTGTCGCGATCATTCTCGGTATGGGACTCCCGCCGGTCGGCAGCTACATCGTCATGGCGGTCACCATCGTTCCCTCCCTGATACAACTGGGCGTCCCCCTGATCGTTGCCCATTTTTTCGTCTTTTACTACTGCTGTTACGCTCCGATAACCCCCCCTGTTGCATTGGCGGCCTATACAACATCCGGTATTGCCGGCTGTGACCCCTACCGGGCAGGCCTGGAGTCGATGCGGATCAGTCTGTCCGGATTCATCCTGCCCTTCATTTTTGTCTACGGCAATTCGCTGCTGGGAATAGGGGCGTGGCATGAAATTCTGCTCTCCTTCCTGACCGGTACCATGGGCATATGGATTTTCTCGATATCCCTCGTTGGCTATTTTCATGAACGGGTGAATGTCTTTTGGCGGCTATTACTTGCTGGAGCGGCGTTTATTCTCATCATACCTGGTCTCTGGTCTGATCTTTTTGGAGTGATTGTTACGCTGGCGTTTCTTTTTACCAATACCAGGCTGCTGCGCACCAAAGCGCCGGCCTCCCTCGATTGAAACGGTCAACTATTCAAGCGTGGAAAGAACTAAAATATTAATATAATAGAGGAAAAAAGAATTTTGTCATGAACCAGGAACTGTCAAAAAAATATGATGTACTGGTAATTGGTGGCGGGTGTGCGGCATTGAGCGCCGCTATCACTGCGCGGGAAAATGGCGCGAGCGTGCTTGTTCTCGAAACCGCCCCGAAGTGCTCCCGGGCCGGCAACAGCAGGCATACGAGGAATATGCGTTTGGCTCATGAAACGACCATTCCACCCTATACCGGCCCCTATCCCGAGAAGGAGATGTGGGAGAATTACCTCAAGGCGACAGGAGGGGTTGCCGACCTGGAACTGGCGAAACATGTGGTCAGCGGATCGAGTTCCATCCTGGAATGGATGAAAAAACACAATGTTCGATTTCAGCCGGCCATAGCCGGGACACTCCACCTGGGGCGCACGAACGCCTGGTTCCTCGGGGGCGGCAAGGCAATGATGAATTCATTGTACCGCTCTGCCGAGGCATTGGGTGTAGTTATCTGTTATGAGGCCGAAGTTATTGATCTGGAAATACGTGACCGACGTTTTCATGGGGCAACGGTTTTGCTGAACGGGACCGAGCGCGTCAACGTTGCTGCTTCCACGGTGATCGCCGCGGCCGGGGGGTTCCAGTCGAATTTTAAATGGATGAGAGAGGTATGGGGAGCTCCTGCTGACAATTTTCTTATTCGGGGTGCACCATTTGATACGGGTACTCTGCTGAAAATCCTGCTCGATAAAGGCGCCAAGCCGGTTGGTGACCCGACCCAGGCGCATATGGTGCCTATTGACGCCCGCTCTCCCAAGGTGGATGGCGGTATCGTCACGCGGGTTGATTGCGTGACGCTCGGCATTGTTGTCAACAAGAGCGGTAAACGGTTTTACGACGAGGGGGAAGATTTCTGGCCCATGCGATATGCAATCTGGGGTCGCCTGGTAGCCCAGCAGGAAGAGCAGATAGCCTATGTGTTCATCGACTCCAAGACGATCGACAAGTTCATGCCCTCCGTATTTCCCGCGGTCACCGGCGAGAGTGTTGCCGAAGTGGCGGGAAAACTGG
>JAHEMX010000178.1 GCA_024643445.1 Desulfobulbaceae bacterium
AGCTGTCTGCGTTTGCACCGGACCTGAAACATCGAGATCCACCAGTCGTAAGCGTGCCTGCCGGGGGCAGAGCAGATAGGCAAGCTTGATTGCCCGCGATAGGTGATCATTGTCATCCTCTATGTCCGACGGCTTGCTCAACCATTTATGGGACAGGGCATAGCTGAAGACCGCGCCTTTTGACGCCTGAAATAAAACGACCAGATGTTCGAAGACAGGCAGGTGCTCTTTTTGGACATACTTGTCGTACGCCTTGCCGGCAGACAGCAGGTCGCATACCCTCTGCCAGTCCTGATGACTGTAGCAGGATGAGCACTGTTCTATTTCCCCGATAAACAGGCCAAACGTGGATCGCCTCAAGTATTCACCGTCTCGGACTTCGATGTGCCGGAAACCGTTACGCACAAAAAGCGCCACAAGGACTTCAAAACGGGTGCCGTTTTCCATACTCCTGGCCCAACTGTTTGTGACGACGCCTATTTTTTCAAACATAGTTTGTCTCTGCGGCAATAAGGAGATAGTTGTCATGCCTCCAGACAGTCAGCCAGACGAAGTTTCCGGGCTATTTCCCGGATCTGATCCAGAACAACTGCTGTTACCGGCACACCTTTTTCACGCATCTGCTGCTCGCGTCGCAAGGCCATCTCGCCCGGCAGACGTATGGGACCGGCGCCTTGCATGGGGGTCGAATTTCGAATTTCGCGAATGCGCAGATCCATTTCCGTTTTGAAGTCATCGAGATCACGAAAAAGGTCGGGGCGCATGGCGAAAAAGACCTGACCCGAATTGGTGGGATTTTTAAAATCCTTGTTAAAGTCGAGAATGGCGCTGCCAACGGCAGCTGTGTTCAGAACACCAGCCAGTGAGCCAATGATGAAGTTGAGGCCGTAACCCTTGTGCCCGCCAATCGGCAGCAAAAATCCTTCCTTAACCCGTTTCGGATCGGTGAGCGGGTTTCCACTGTGGTCCACCATCCAGCCGACCGGCAACTCCTGGCCTTTCTGTGCAGCCACTTTAACCTTGCCGTAGGATGCGACCGTGGTCGCCATATCCAGTACAATCGGCGGCTCATCTCCGGTCGGGATGGCAAAAGCGATGGGATTGGTGCTGAGGAGAAGGTCAACACCGCCCCAGGGCGGCATGTGATTGGCATTTCCGACAGCCATATACATTGAAATGAGGTCATGGGGCAGGGTCATGGCCGCATACACGCCGCCTGCTCCCGCGTGGTTGCTGCCCCTGATGCCGATCCAGGCCAGTCCGTTTTTCTGGGCTTTACTGATGGCAAGCTCCACCGCCTTGGTGACGACAGCCTGCCCTAAGCCGTTATCTCCGTCAACTATGGCGCTGACCGGGGTTTCTCTCTTTATTTTAATGTCAGGATGCAGGTTATACCCGCCTTCTTCCAACCGTTGACAGTAACTGGGAAGCCGGTAAATCCCGTGACCGTGCATGCCACGCAGATCAGCTGCTATCATTTGCGTCGCACAAATGTGTGCATGCTCCGCCTGAACCCTGTAAGCCTCAAGGACTGAACTGATAAATTTCTCTAGACGTTCCACTGAAAATAATAGTTGCTCCATGTTACCTCCTGACCAACCTGATTAACTATGCTTTCACTGCTTTACCTTGGATCCATGTCGGCACGAACTTAGATCTTCTGCACGGTATTTCTTACCAATTCCAGCGCATGGTTGGTGATTCGTGTGCGTGTATCGTCGGAAATACCGCCAAGTTGCAGGTGTTGATGCGCAGTGCCACCGGCCCAGTTCAAGCAGATATAAGTGTTGCCGGTCTGCTTGCTGTATGGGCCGACCAGCGGATCTTGATCGCCGATCAGAGCCGCGCCAATGTCGGCCCCGGAGTTTCTGCGAATTGTTTCTGCGAGAGCTTCGGCCACCCCGATTGAAATTGAATAGTTGTCAGGATAGTCAACCAATAAGGTTGACGTGGCCTGCGCTAAGGGCATCGTCAGCGCCTGCTTTAAAACATCGAAGCCCCGACCAACTCCTGTCAGGCGGTCTGCCAGCCGACCGCCTGTATTGGTCTCGAGCACCGCGATCTTGAACTGACGCGTGGTAAGCAGTTGTACCACGACTTCTTCGAGCGTATCCTTGTCGGTGCCGTAGATAATATCACCCAGCCGCTGCCGTATAAGGAGCTCCATTTCGTCCAGCAATTGCAGCGCTTGGCTGGTGTCCTGGGCTTTGGCGGCAATGCGGATATCTACGGCACCAGGATGAGCGAGAAGGCCGACCGTCGGATTGCTCGTTTCTTCGAGATCACCAATCTGACGATCAATGGAGCTTTCTCCGGAACCGGCTGTGCGCAAAAGTCGGCTTTTAATGACTGTCTCGAGTCCAAATTCCTCTTGAATAAAAGGCAGTACCGTCTCCGCCATCAAATGATACAGTTCACGCGGGACGCCTGGAAGCGAGATGACATAGCTGTTTCGGCATTTGACCATGAAACCGGGAGCGGTGCCGACAGGGTTAGGTATGGGTATGGCCGTTTCAGGTATGTAGGCCTGTCGCGAATTGTTATCACCAAGTTCCAGGCCTCGGCGCTTAAAGAAGTCTTTTATATAGCGCAGAAGGTCCTCATTCAAAACCAGCTTGCAGCCGGTTGCAATGGCAACAGCCTCGCGTGTCTTATCATCGATGGTCGGGCCGATTCCACCGGATGTGATGACGATATCACAATGGTTCAAGGCCATGCCGATAGCCTCGGCGATTCGTTTCTCATTGTCGCCAATGGTTGATTTCCGATACACGTCAAAGCCGACGCTGGCTAGTTGCCTGGCCAAAAATGCGGCATTGGTATCCACTATCTGCCCGAGTAAAATTTCGGTGCCAATGGTGATTATTTCAGCTTGCATTGCCTATCGCTCTCCGTTGTTCTCACAAGGTAATGGTGGAAAAACAGCGTAATGTCTGTCGCAGCATGCATCGAGAGCATCGATTTAGAACAAAGTATCTCATGGAGGGAAAACCGTTGGCAGAAATTTATTTGAAGTATCAGTGTATTATCTGGATCTCTGTTGATTGCCTGATGTCAAGCGAACCGGCCCTGGCAGGATAGGCAGGCCTGTTTTACCCGGGTGGCAACCATTGTCTAGGGTCTCTTAAAGTGTGCCATTTCTTCGAGAACCGCGCAGACCGCAGCGGTGTCTTGCAGTGACCTGCCGCCGGCCAGTGCCTGGGTGTAAATTTGGCATGAGGCGGACAGCAGGGGAGTCGGGCATTGCAGGTTTTTTGCAAAGGCGGTGATACTATCCAGATCTTTTTGAAAAACACCGACCTTCATAGTGGCTTTGTCATAATTTCCAGCTGCCATCATCGGGCCCCTGACTTCGAACATACGCGAGGAGCCGGCCCCGTCGCTGATGACCTTATAGATGAGTTCCGGATCCAGGCCCGCTTTCATTCCCAGTACAAAAGCTTCGGCTGAAACAACGTTATGAACGGCCACCAGCAGGTTCGCGATGAATTTCATCCTGGACCCCATACCGAACTCGCCGACATAGTAGTTGGCCCGGGCAAAACCGTCAAAGACCGGCTTACAGTTTTCGCATACCTGCCGATCACCCGAGGCATACACCACCAGGTCTTTAGTGATCGCCTGGGCACCAGTGCCGCTCAGCGGACAGTCAAGCATGACCGCACCATCTTTTTGCAGCAGGTCGAACGCTTCCTGCTTGGCTTCGATGGGAAAGGTGCTGACCTCGATAATGATCGCATTTTTCCTGGCAGCTGTCAGGAGACCATCAGCTCCGCTGACGACATTCTGCAGGGCGGCCACGCTGGGCAGCGAGGTGATGACGACTTCGGCAGCCTCGGCTACCTCCCTGACACAGCCGGCTCCCGTGCCGCCATGGCCCTCCAGGGTATGGATGCAGGAGGACTGAATATCATATCCTGTCACGGTAAAGCCGGCCTTGAGCAGATTGGCTGAAATTGCAGAACCCATTATGCCCAGGCCGATGACGCCTATTTTCTGTTTCATGGGGTGAAATCCTATCGCTTCAACATTTTGCTGCCGTAGAGACCGGTCGGCTTGATCAGCAGGATAAGCAGCATGATGGCAAATGGCGCCATTTGCGCCAGGGGCCCGTAAATGATGGCCCCGAGGGAGATGACCTGACCGACGATAAAGGCCGATACCAGCGTACCTTTTATGCTGCCCAGCCCGCCGATAATTACCACCATGAAAACAAATGGCAACACTTCCAGCCCCATCTGGGGATCCACCATTATGAGGGGGGCATGCAGACCGCCCGCCAGCCCGGACAACACGCCGGAAATGATAAAAGTTGTCGTAAACAGCTTGTAAACATTGATCCCCAAACCTTCCACGTGTTCAACGTTTTCGATGCCGGCCCGTATCGCTTTGCCGGTAATTGTTTTATTTAAAAAGGCCCAGATGGAGACATACACGAGAAAGGAGATAACAATGACGATGAGTCGATAGATCGGTATTTCCGTACCGAAAATCGATGCCATGGCATTGATAGGAGAGGGAACCGGCAGCGGGGCCAGCCCCCAGATATACTTGATCGCCCCCACACCGGCAAACAGGATGCCGAAGGAGGCGATCATGGTAAAGGTGATGTCTCTTTCGTAAATCCGTAAAAAGATAAAGCGTTCAACACCAAAAGCGACAATGCCGGAAATGACCATACCCCCTAAAACACCGATCCAGACGCTTCCTGTCACAAGGTACAGGGTATAGGTAATATACGCTCCAATAGCGTAGTACAGTAGTTGATCCAGACTGATGATGCGCATAAGCCCGAAACACAGAGAAAGACCAATGGACAGCAGAAAAAACACGCTTCCGATGCTTAACCCAAAAATGACGCCGGATATCAATAGTTGTGGATCCATAATGGTTGCCGCTTTTTTAAATATTTAAGTGGTTGGTTTTCCCTTTTTAGAAAAGGTTCTTTTGAGGACAGGTTCCAGGCTGCCCCAAATTCCTTTTTCACCGGCCAGCATGATAAAGACCAGGAGCAGACCGATAAACAGCTCCCAGTTGGAGATATAGCCGCTGATGAGATCTTTCATGCCGGTATAAGCGAAAGCCCCGACGATGGGACCGTAGAGCGTGCCGACACCCCCAAGCAGGGTAACGATCACCGGGTCTGCCGCACGGGACGGAGAGGCGATTTCAGGGCTGACAAAACCGAAATAAACAGCATAGAGTGAGCCGGCCAGGGCGGTGGTTGTGTTGGCGATAATGAACGCCAGAAAACGAATTTTGAAGTTGCTGTAGCCCAGGAATTTTACCTTGTCTTCGTTGGTTTTTGTGGCCTGACAGCAAGCGCCGAAAATCGAGTCGTCCAGATACTTGTACAAGACCCAGACACCAAAAGCGACGAGGAAGACAAAAATAAAGAAGTCGCTGGGAACACCAAGATCCAGCCCGGGCGTCGATGCGATATTGGTTAAAAACCACAACCCATTGTCACCATGGGTGATGCTTGCCAGAACTTTCTCAAACAGATAGAAAACGATAACGGCCAGTGCCAGGTTGACCAGGGCAAAATAATCACTGCGCAACCGCACGAAGAAGGGGCCTATGATCAAGGCTACCGCGACCCCGGCAAGGATACCCAGTAGAATGCCGATAATCGGATTTGTACCGAAATAAAAGAGGTAGAATGAAGTTGCATAGGCACCCACCGCCAGGTAGGCCGGCTGTCCAAAGGAAATGAAACCGACTCGCCCCAGAAGGAAATTACATCCCATCGTGTAGGTGGCGAAAATAATAATTTCGATGGCAAAAGGGAGCGGTAAGAATACCCGTACCAGCAATAAACAGAAAAAGGCCAGCAGAATCCCCCTGGACCAATTGAATAATTTAACCATTGAAGTTCCCTTTTTTCCTGATTGACATAGCTGAAACCGTATACCGTTTGTTGAAAGGCCGCGTCAGAACAGAGCAGCTCGAATTGCCCGGGTTAGAGATATTTCTCGCAGACATTATTCTTGATTTCTCCTTCGTCTGATATTTCGTGTACGACCCGGCCTTCCTTCACTGCATAAACCCTTTGCGAAATGGCACTGACCAGTGACAGGTTCTGTTCGACGATGACAAGAGCTGCTTTTTTGCTCAATTCCAGAAAAACATTCTGGAGCTGAGCCACGATACTCGGCGCAAGACCTTCCGTGGGTTCATCGACCAGCAGCACTTTAGGGTCTCCCAGCAATGCCCTGCCGATCATCAGCATCTGCCGCTCGCCCCCGCTCAGGTAGCCGGCCTTGCGTTCCATCAGCAAGGTCAGCTTGGGGAAATATTCGGTGACCTTGTCCCAGTTGTAGTCCTGGGTGGCGTAGCTGCCAAGTTCCAGGTTTTCCCGGACCGTCAGATCCGAGAACACTTTCTTGTCCTGTGGTATGTACTTTAAGCCCATCCTGGCGATATCATAGCACTTGATGCCGACCAGGCTGGTATCTGCGAACATGACCGTCCCGCTGGTCGGTTTGACAAAGCCGCTGATTGTGCGCAGCAAGGTGGATTTGCCGGCGCCGTTTCGCCCGACGCATGAAACAATCTCATTTGCATTGATATGAATCGAAACGTCGAATAGTACTTTGGATTCCCCATAAGCGACATTCAACCCTTCGACTGCCAAAATTTCATCGGTAGGCATGTTATACTCCGTACCTTTTCTGGTATGCGTTATTAGAGTTAATCGATTTGCCAGTAACTTTTGCGCACTGCCGGCGCCTTCAGACATTCTTCATAGGTTCCGTCAGCGATGATTTTTCCTTCATGCATGACGGTCAACCGTTCCAGAAAATCTTCGACTTTTGAAATTTTATGTTCCACGATAAGAATTGTCTGCTTGTTGCTGTTCATGCGCAAAACGTCCAGAACGCCTTGTATTTCCGTTTCACTTAAGCCGGCCAGGGGTTCATCGAGCAGCAGTACCTTGGGCTCGGCCAGAATGGACATGGCGATTTCCAGCCTGCGTTTTTCACCGAGGGCCAGGCTCTTGACATCTCGTTGAGCCACACGCTGGAGATCGAACGTTTCAAGGCATGCTTGAATTTTTTCGTCGCTGCGGTGACGTTTGCGGGTGGTAAAAAAAAGATTGAACAAAGAGTGTTTCTTGTGGGCCCTGAAAAACGACAGGACAAGGTTATCTTCCACGGTCAGGTTATCGAAGGTCGATGTCAGCTGGAAGGTCCGCATCATCCCGAGAGACACTCTTCGTTGAACCGGCAGAACGGTGATGTCCTCGCCGCGATAGCATATCGTGCCTTCATCCGGCAGGTAGTATCCGGTGATCAGGTTGAAAAAGGTGGTTTTCCCGGCCCCATTGGAGCCGATGATGCCGGCAATTTCATTTTCGTGCAGTGAGTAATTGACATGATCGACGGCGACCATTTCGCCAAATCTTTTGGTTA
>JAHEMX010000179.1 GCA_024643445.1 Desulfobulbaceae bacterium
ATGCGAGTCGATGCCAAGGATTACTGCACCCGGGAAGGCGTAGTGCTCCAGGTTGACCTGGTGCATGATTCCCGCGCCGGGAGCCCAGAATCCGATGCCATATTTGGCCGCCGCACTTTTAAGGAAATCATAGATCTCCCTGTTTTCCTGAAGAGAAGCCGTCAGATCTCTCTCTCCGCTGCCCCGCGCCTCCGTCAGATGGTCGCAGTGAATTGTGGTCGGAATGGCAACGCGATCTCTTCGGGCCTGCATGAACTGCAGCAGGGTGAACTGACCCAAGGCGTCCTGAAGGATCACGCGGTCCGGACGTACCCGCAGGTAACTGCTACCGGATATCATCTCCTGCTCTTCGGGGTTATCGAGGTGCGAGAGCAGGAGCTTGTCGGCCAGGGTCAGCGGTCGTCCCAGCCTCCTGCGGACGACCTGAAGATTTTTGGCCATGGTCGCATAGACGCCTGACACAAATCCGGGCGTCGAGTCAAGGTCGAGCGTCATGAAGTTCTCCATCACCGCTGTACCGGAAGCACGGCGAGCCTTCCTCCAGGCAGGTACACGATACCGGTTACGATGCGTTATTGATGCGCTGCCTGCGGGGCGGAGGACGGCGGAGGAGCCGCTCGATTTTCCGGCACCGCTCGAAACCGCTTATCCCAAAAGCCAGGGAACGTTGTTTTCCTCCGCAATTTTACGGACTTTCGCGAGCAACCCCTCTCCCACGGGAATTCCGTCAGCCAACCGCTGCTCCGCCGCCTTCCATTCCGGGTCCCCGGCAACCAATACCGGCCTCTTCGGATCGATGGGCGTGGTTTCTCGCAATGTGTTGCACAGGCTCGACACATCGGTTCGAAACTCCACAGGATCACGAAACAGACCGGGATCGATCACCATGAAGAAATGGCCGATATCTTGCCCGAACGGTTGTTTCATGTGCATCGGCGAGGTGATCAGTGTCGAACCGGACAGGCAGGCACTCAGGATATTCACCATGGCAGCAAGACCATAGCCCTTGTAACTGCTCCCCTCTTCCGTCCCTCCCAGCGACGTTAAAAACCCTCCTTTCTCGGCGGCCACCAGGGGGTCGTCACTCGGTTCCCCATCCTTGGTGGTAGCCCACCCCTGCGGCAGTTTCAATCCTTCATGGTGTTTATTGCGAATTTTCCCCGACGCTGCCGTTGTCGTCGCCATATCAAGCAAAAATGGCTGTTTCTCGAGACACGGAGCGCAAAAAGCTATCGGGTCAGTGCCGAACTGTGCCTGTTTTCCGCGGGTCGGAGCAACCTGCTTGTTCGATGTCGTTGTGGTGACAATGCCGAGAAACCCCTGGTCAGCGGCCATTTTGGCATAAAATCCACAGGCACCGAAGTGTACCGAGTTACGTACGGAAGATATTGCCATTCCTGTTTTTTGGGCCTTTTCGATGGCAACCCGCATGGCCCTTATCGATACCGGATGCCCTAATCCACCATCGCCATTGAACAGGGTCGAAACCGGGCTTTCCTGCACAACCCAGGGCTTGGCATCCATATTCACCCGGCCCTTCTTCCATCGGTCATAATAAACGGCAAGGCAGGAAAGACCGTGGCTGTCGATGCCATGGAGATCGGCCCAGGCCAGTACCTCCGCGGTCTGGTCGGCAAAGTCCTGGTTCATCCCCAGGCTCATAAGGATGGTGGCGATCTGTTTTCGATGGGCCGCATAGGGTGCTGCTGGCATGTGCGAATTCTCCTTAATTGTTTACGTTAACGATCAGCGCGGGAAATCAATTCAGCGATACGTGAGGTACGGTTCCAGGCGAAGCAGTGCTTCACCATCGAACCTCTTTCAAGATGAGGATTTTCGCTCAAAATCAAGGTATGCGATAAATTTTACCGTAGGCGCCCTGAAAGAAGTACCCTTGGGGTGCGTATAGGTAATATTCCGAGGATAAAATTCTGAGCATAACGCCGAGTTTGGGCGAAAAGACCATTTTGCATGAACCTCTCTCTACTTGGTAATCTGGCATACCCAGGTATTTGCAGACCCCATTTTAATTTTCTTCAAACTCAAACAGCATTTATATTGATCGGCCTCATATATCGTTCGGACCATTTCAACCGGCTTACTGTTTTCGGCATAGACGATCCTTTCTGTCAGCAGCGTTTGACTGCCAGGGGGGATACCGAGATGTTCTGCTGCTTCGGCATCCGCAAATGATGCTTGAATCGTTTGAAATGCTTCAGAAAAATTAATCTTTAGATCCTCTTCCAGGATCAGGAGCAGTGGTCTCTTCTTGAGCTCCTCAAGGTCTAATTGCCGTCCGAGCGCATAGGGTAGATAGTTAATGGTGAAGGCCCGAAATCCTTCCGGTACGAGCCGGTCACGAACTATTTTGGTCACATACTTTTCTCTTTTCGGCAATTCGAGCTTTTCCCGGACAACCGGCGGCGGCTCGATTTTTTCCAGGCAAACCGACAAGGTCTTTGAACGCTTCAGCGGCAGGAGCAATTCGCTGGTCATGCCGATGTTCTTCAAGCTC
This sequence comes from Desulfobulbaceae bacterium, assembly GCA_024643445.1. Classification (GTDB taxonomy): domain Bacteria; phylum Desulfobacterota; class Desulfobulbia; order Desulfobulbales; family Desulfocapsaceae; genus Ww85. The sequence continues at coordinate 2,516 of JAHEMX010000179.1, forward strand.
ATTTTCTGAATCAAGGCCTGATCATGAGTGACGAACGTCCCTTTTCCGCGAACCCTTGTCAATAATCCCTCATCAACCAATGATGAGATAGCTTGCCGTATGGTTATCCTGTTGACCTTGAATTGTTTTGCTAATTCATTCTCAGGGGGGATCTGATGCTTGGCCTCATAGGCTTTATCAAGGATTTCATTTTTGATGTAGCGTCTGATTTGATGATATATGGGGAGAATCGGTTCCATTAGCTATCCTGTTTGGTCGGTGTTGTTGAACAACCAGTCTTCAACAAGTAATCCAAATCCCAGCAAAATCAAGCGAACCATCAAAACCTGTTTTTCAAACTGACATCAATAGTTGGCCAAGCCGCCGGCGAGAACGATGTCTATTTGTCTCGGCGTCAGGTTGTGTTTGACGTGAATCCTTTTATTCCTGGTGCTGTTCACCAGGAACAGCTCGTTTTGCCTGATCAACGAGCGGACATCGCCAAGGTGCAGTTCATCTCCTTCTTCAATATCCCTGTAGTCATGAAGATCGACAAAAATCATCGGAAGGATTCCAAAATTGACTAAATTGGTAGCGTGAATACGCTCGATGCTGAGGGCAACCACGATCCGCACGCCAAGATACATCGGACAAATCGCTGCATGCTCACGTGAAGACCCCTGCCCATAGCTCTGGCCGGCAACGATGGCTCCCGCTACTCCCTGTTCCGTGGCGGCCCTGCATTTACCGGCAAAATCAGGATCGACATTCTGGAAAAGAAAGTCGCTTGATTTCTGGATATTTGAACGGTAGCGGCTGGCGGACCCTGCCGGCATGATATGATCGGTCGAAACCTGATCCCCCAGTTTGATTATTACTCTGGTAGTAAAATTATCGGGTATCCGATCATTTTGAGGCGGCTCTCCCATATTCGGACCACGGAAAACGTCGCCGCTCAATGCTGGCTGGATAAACATGCTGTCATCCACCGGAAAATGCTCCGGCCTCACGACTGCCGGGCAGGCGATGCCAAGATCCCTTGGATCCGTTATCTCTCCGGTCAGGGCGGCGGCTACGGCAGACTCGGGACTGACAAGATAGACCATCGCATCCTTTGTCCCGCTCCTGCCCTGGAAGTTGCGATTACTTGTCCGTACCGAAACGGCTCCGCTATGCGGTGACTGGCCATACCCGACGCAAAAACCGCAGGCAGATTCCAATATGCGTGCGCCGGAGTCAACGATATCCTTCAACGCACCATTCTCAGCTATCATATGCAGAACCTGCCTGGTTCCGGGAGCAACGCCAAAGCCTACTGCAGGGTGGATTTTCCGGCCCCGCAACATGGCCGCCACTTTCATCAGATCAGCAAATGACGAGTTTGTACAGCTGCCTATCAGCACCTGGTCGACCCGCTTTTTCTCGATTTCACGCAGCTTGAAAACGTTATCGGGAGCATGCGGCACGGCAACATTCGGCTCTATTGCAGCAAGGTCCAGCGCCAGGGTCTGGTCGTAGAGTGCCCCCGCATCGGGCTGAAGTTCCACCCAGTCTGCTTCGCGCCCCTGAGCCCTGAAAAACTGGCGGGTAACTTCGTCACTGGGAAACACGGAAGAGATGACGCCCATTTCCGCTCCCATGTTTGCGATAGTGGCGCGTTCCGGGATAGAGAGTTCTGGAATCGCTTCACCGGAATACTCAAGAATTGCGCCGACGTTTCCCTTCGCCGTCATCTTCTTGAGCACCTCCAGAATGATATCTTTCGCCGTGACCCAGGGCTGCGGCTTTCCGAACAGGTTTACCCTGATTATCTTGGGGTAATTCAGGTAGAAAGCGCCACCGCCCATGGCCCTGGCTACATCCAGGCCGCCCGCTCCGATAGCCAGCATGCCGGCAGCACCGGCGGTAGGGGTATGGCTGTCACTGCCCAGCAGGGTCCAGCCGGGCCGCGTCCACCTCTCCAGGTGGAGTTGGTGACAGATACCGTTTCCCGGCTTCGAGAAAATGATGCCGTAACGGTTGGCGACCGTTTGCAGATATTTGTGATCATCGGCATTTTCAAAACCCTGCTGCAAGGTGAGATGATCCACGTAGGAAACCGAGAGTTTTGTCTGAACCCTATCCACGCCCAGCGACTCGAACTGGAGATACGCCATGGTCCCGAGCGCGTCCTGGGTGAGTGTTTGATCAATGTTGATACTGATTTCATCCCCGGCTCTCATTTCCCCGGAGGCGAGATGAGCGCCGATGATTTTTTCAACGATATTGTGTCCCATGGCTGCTATCTCTTCTGCTCAAGGGGCTTGAATATTTCATGAAAATCACCGGGAGGAGTTCCCTTGAAATACTCCCTTAATCCCAGGCCGGTGCACCATCGCAGCTTTTCTTTCGTCGCCCGGGACATGATGCTGTCCAGATCGAGCGCCTCGAGCGTGGCGAGTACCTCGTCCATCTCGTGTTCGCGCCGCTCGGAGTGTATCACCCCGCGGGACACGAGTCCGTTTATGACCTCGTAAAATGGACCATTGGTGAGCGTCTTTTCAACCGATGCGAGGACATCGTCCTCAATTCCGTACCTGCGGGCAGCCACGATCATCTCGAGGATCAGCATCACAAAACCTTTCATGAAAATGCTGCGGAACATTTTCGAGGCCGAGGCGCCTCCCGCCGGCCCGTCCATCACGCTGATCTTCATACCGTACGGTGTCATTTCTTTGCTGAACTCAACCGCGCCCTTGCCCGAGACCAGCATCGGAACTTTGTGTTTGTAGGGCGGGACCGGTCCCATGATGGCGCAGTCTACAAATTTGGCGTCTGCAGCGATAATCGTGTCGACCTCCTCCTTGGTCATCGGGGACGTCGCATTCATATCGACATAAATCTTGTCGGGACGCAAAAACGGTTTCGCCTGCCTGGCAAGCTCGATTGCCATATCTGCGCTCACTGCCGAAAAAATCATGCCGCAGCCTTCCACGAGCTCCTGCAGACTCGGCAGCATCTTCACACCGATCTCGTCTGCCCGCTTGCGGATCAGTTCTCCGCGGGAGGAAGCATCAAGATATTTGTCATAGGCCAGAATTTCGCTGAACCCTTCACTTTTTAGTCCAGCGGCGATATTGTAGGCAGCCTCACCGAAACCGATAAAACCAATGTTCATTGCACTAGTCTCCTTTGCTCGCGTTGCTTAATAAATCCCATAGATATTGCGACCGCGGACAAGCGGACAGCGTGTTATTTTGCCCGTCCTCTCGGTCTCGTCCGCACCCGCCGGTTCAATGGCCGATCGCCTGTTTTCGTTTACGCTCCAGGGCATATTTGGCGATTGCAAAGAATCGATAGATGCCGTGCACGAATTTGGCGTATGGAGCCGTTACGAAAAACGCCATGACAAACCCGAGATGGACGGCAAGCAGTATCCCTAGTGCCGCACTGCTTCTGAACAGCAGCAGGAGGAGCCCTGACAGGCTGATCAATGCCAGGAGGACAAGAAACGAGCTGTCCATACCGGTGCGGCTGTCATCAGTGACTTCCGGATCGCGACTGATCTTAAAATAGAGAAGACCAACCGGTCCGATCAAAAGGCCGAGCCCCCCGGCAGTTCCAAGCAGCACGGGCAGGCTCGTATAGGCGTACGGTGCTTGCCAGTCGAAGACGAAATCATAGATGAATCCGACCGTCGTGGCGGCCAGGCAGAGCAAAAAACCGTAAAAGATGCAATGGTGCAGCCAGCTCCGGACCGGCGAAGCTTCATCTTTCGGGTACGCGCATCCCCAGCCGCCGCCGTCCAGATACTCGAGGCTGAGCGCCTCTTTCAGCGTTACTCCCAGGGCTGACGGAGAGATCAATTCGCCAAATTTTTCCTTGATGTCAGCCAAGAACCGAGACAATCCGACGGCAAGGACCAGGATTATCACCGCTCCGGCCAGCCCGAAGAGCCACACCATGGTGTTGTGCGAAACAATCTCATAGAAATTGCCACCGGAAACAGCACCCCACAGCGCCTGAGGTCCCTTCGCGGAGGCAATGCCCAGGATGAATCCGACGAGAGCCAATGCCGAGACCAGATAAACGACAAGACCGTTCGCCCTGAAGGCAGTGGCCAGGCTCTTCGGCCAGGCATACATTTCATATGAAGACGTTCTTATCTTGGCGAACGTCCGTGGTGGATTGATGTCCCATTCGTGCGGCGGCGCATACTGACAGGCATAGTAGCATTCGCTGCAATCATGGCAGAGGTTTGCCAGATAATGCAAGTCTCCCTCCGAAAATTCCCGCCGGTATTCCATCGAGCGCCATACGGCGCAAAGCCCTTCGCAATAGCGGCATGAATTACAAATTCGCATCATTTGCTGGCCCTGCGCTATCAATTCCTTCCTATCCATTTCGCGAATCTCCCTAAGCGGTAATTTTTGCCGTTTTTACCAAGGCCGCAGCCTGTTCACCAGCAGTTCTTCCGAAAATATTGCCGATGACCAGACCAATTCCCCCGATATAGCCTTTCGGTAAAATGTTGCCTGACATGATTTCTCCTGCCGCGAAGATGTTCTCCGCCGGCTCTCCATCCTGCAGTATTACAGCCGCCTGACGGTTCACCGTGACGCCGAAATAGGTGAACGTCACACCGGGACGCAACGGATAGCCGTAAAAGGGAGGTGTATCAATTCGCTGGGCCCAATGCGTCTTCGGCGGGGTAAGCCCTTTCGTCACACAGTCATCTTGAACGGTATGATCGAAGGTGCCCGGCTGAACAGCCTGGTTGAATTCGTCTACCGTAGCGGTCACGGTCTCGACCGGAAGATCCAGTTTTCCCGCCACTTCGGCAACACTCTCGCCGGTGACCGCGGGAAATACGGAGGGCATGAACTTGTCGATCGTCTTGGAGTCGATGAACACATAGGCTATCTGCTCTTCCTGCTGGGC
>JAHEMX010000180.1 GCA_024643445.1 Desulfobulbaceae bacterium
GAGATCTCGCCACCAAAGACCTCCAGTTCCTGACCGTGCTTTCAAGCATAATAGCCCAGACCGTGCATCGTGTTCAGATCGTAAATCGTGAAAAGGAACAGTTACAGTCCGAAAATCTCAAACTAAAACGAGAACTTTCAGAGAAAAACAGAATTAATGATATCATTGGAAACTCAAGCAGGATGCAGGACGTGTATGAGATGGTGCATCGGGTGGTTGATTCCAATGCTACTGTCCTTCTCAGGGGTGAATCGGGTACGGGCAAGACCCTGGTGGCAAAGGCGCTTCATTACAACAGCAGAAGGAAAGAACGACCATTTGTGGTGGTTAACTGCTCGGCTCTGCCAGAGACACTGCTTGAAAGTGAGCTCTTCGGCCATGAGAAAGGGGCATTTACCGGGGCTAACGAACGCAAGATAGGTCGATTTGAACACGCTGAAGGGGGTACCCTGTTTCTTGATGAAATCGGCGAAATAAGCCATTCAGTGCAGGTAAAACTTTTAAACGTCGTGCAGGAACGCAGTTTTCAGCGACTCGGGTCAACAAAATCAATAAGCTGTGACGTCAGACTCGTGGCAGCAACTAACAAGGACCTGGAAAAAGCGGTAACGGAAGGATCCTTCAGAGAAGATCTCTATTACCGTTTGAATGTATTCCCGATCTATATGCCTCCTTTAAGGAAGAGACGGACGGATATTCTTCTGCTTGCCGAATTTTTCCTGGAGAAATTTTCTCGCGAGAACAACAAAAATATCAAGAGAATATCTACTTCCGCCATCGATTTGCTCATCCAGTATCACTGGCCGGGAAACGTCAGGGAACTGCAGAATTGTATAGAAAGGGCCGTCTTGATATGCGATTCAGAGTCAATCAAGGGTATGCATCTTCCCCCGACGCTCCAGGTGTCAGAATCTGTTTCGAATGGCAGGCCGCTCTCATTTTCAACAGCAGTGGAAAATTTCGAGAAAGAACTTATCATTGACGCATTGAAGAAGAATAATGGCAACCAGACGAAAACAGCCGCTTTTCTTGATACAAGCCTGAGAATAATCAACTACAAGATCCACCAATATTCAATAAACCCCAAACAGTACAAGATCTAACCAGATGTCCACCCTTCTTCATGTCTGCTGCGCGCCCTGCCTTGTCTTCCCAGCTCTGGAATTTGAGCGACATGGTATCGATTTTACGGGCTATTTCCATAACCCAAATATCCATCCTTACCGGGAGTTTAAAAAGAGACTGCAGGCGGTTCAGGAACTCGCCTTGCAGCGTCGTTATAAAATGCTCTATGACAAGGATTATGGCCTCATCGGGTTCCTGCAAGCGGTCGTATTCAAGGAATCAAAACGCTGCCGATTCTGTTATCGTTCTCGACTTGAGAAAACGGCGCTACTGGCTCTGAGCGGTGATTTTGACTCCTTTTCTTCAACACTTTTATACAGTAAGTATCAGAATCATGAAGAGATAGTATTTCAGGCAAAACAGGTTGAATCGAATCTTACCATACCTTTTCACTACCGTGATTTCCGCAGTGGCTGGCAACAGGGGATAGATGAGTCCATAGCGGCAAATCTTTATCGCCAAAGTTATTGCGGTTGCATCTACAGTGAGCAGGAACGTTATGATAACAGATTAAAAAAGAGACTAAAAAAGGACAGGATATCTGATGTTTAACCTTGTGGTTCTGGCGACAACTAACAAAAATAAAGTAAAAGAATTCAAGCGCTTCACCGCAAATTTTCCGGTTGAAGTAAAAAGTCTTTCTGATTTTGGTCCGCTGCCACCGGTAATAGAAGATGGCCTCACCTTTGATGCCAACGCCTACAAAAAGGCACTCCATTATGCAAAAATTCTCGGACTTCCGGCCATCGCTGACGATTCCGGCCTGGCTGTTGAGGCGTTGAATGGAGCACCGGGTGTGTACTCGGCACGATATGCCGGAGAAAAGGCAAGCGATGCCGATAATTGTGCCAAGCTGTTAGGTGAAATGAGTGGAAAAACAAACAGGAAGGCATCTTTTTTCTGTGTACTTTCAATAGCCGTTCCATCGGGGCCGGCATTGACCTATGAGGCTTCCTGTGAAGGCAGTATTCTCGAGTCTGCGCGGGGAAAAAATGGTTTTGGATATGATCCGCTTTTCTTCTTTGAACCGCTCGGCAAGACATTTGCTGAAATTACCATTGATCAGAAAAACAAGGTAAGTCATCGCGGGAAAGTCCTGGCAGAGCTCAGTTCAGAATTTGACAAGGTCCTGAAGTGGATAGAGACACGGATGCTCGAAGAGATGCCTGAACAACCGGATCACCGTGAATTTGAGGGAAACGATATGTCTGATTAGCAGCCCTATAGCTGCCATTGCGAGCATGATTATTGTTGCAATAACATAAAGATGTTAAAAAAGCGCTGTATCCGATCAGATTCGGGAAAATGATGCTACTCGGGTTTTAGCGCTCTTCCGAGAAGATCTTTTACCGCCAGCCGGCAATTCTTGTCTTCGTAGAGTATCTTGTAAACCTGTTCCAGAATCGGCATGTCAATGGAGCTATTTTGGGCCATGGCAAAAACAGATTTTGTCGTCCTGACTCCTTCCGCCACCATGCTCATTTCGCCAAGGATCTGCTCCAGCTTTTTCCCTTTGCCAAGCTCAATACCGACATAACGATTTCGGCTCAACGCTCCGGTGCAGGTGAGCACCAGGTCTCCAAGGCCGCTCAGCCCGTAAAAAGTTTCTTTATCAGCGCCCCAGTGCACCCCAAATCTCGTCATCTCGGCGAGCCCGCGGGTAATCAGAGCGGCACGCGCGTTCGTGCCAAACTGAAGACCATCGCAAATGCCAGCGGCAATGGCAATGATGTTTTTCAGTGAAGCACTGAGCTCAAGACCGATAATATCTGTGCTTGTATATACCCTGAAATTATCGGTACTGAAGACCTCCTGGAGCTCTCTGGCAAGAGAGCTGTTTTTGCATCCTATGGTAATGGCGGTTGGTACTTCGTCTGCAACCTCCCTGGCAAAAGAAGGTCCTGATAAAACACCACTGTTTATCTCCCGATTAGAGCTGGCTGCACATTGCTCCATCACCTGAGTCATGGTATTCAACGTTTGGTTTTCAATGCCTTTTGTGGCTGAAATAAAAATACAATCCAAGGAAGCTGCTTTCAGCACCTGTTCAAATATCAACCGGAAACCGTGTGAGGGCACAACCATACAGACGATGGTGGCATCGGCGACCGCCTCTGTTATATCTGCAGTCGGATAAATAGTATCGGGGAATGAAAAACCGGAGAGATACCGGTTATTTTGACGATCTTCTTTGATAGCCTCGACATGTTCAGTCCGGTGCCCCCAGAGATGGACAACATGTCTTTTTTTTGCAAGAAGCAGGCTCAAGGCTGTACCCCATGAACCTGCTCCTATAACAGCTATTTTCTTTAAATTACTCTTCAAAATCCTCTTCTTCCGACTCTTCAATGGCAACGACATCCATACCGACGACCTTTTCATCCGGTTCAAGGTTTATAAGTCTTACCCCCTGGGTGGTGCGACCTATTATGCGCACGGTATCGAGCGGCATACGAATCATTTTTCCCGAATCAGCGATCAGTATTACCTCGTAATCGTCATCGACGATCTGGACGCCGATGACATCACCATTCCTATCGCTTTGCTTGATAGCAATAATTCCTTTTCCGCCGCGTCTCTGGATGCGGTAATCGTCGGCCGAGCTTCTTTTTCCGTAACCGTTTGCGGTAACTGTCAGGATGGTCCTTGTGCTATCTTCTTCAAGGACATTGGCGCCAACTAGGTAATCATCCTTCTTCAGCGTTATCCCTTTAACCCCCGCGGCGGTACGCCCCATAGTCCTGACATCTGACTCGTGAAACCTGATGGACATACCTCGGTTTGAAATCATGAAGACCGTATCGCTGCCGGTAAGCATATGGGCGGCAATAATTTCATCGCCTTCGTTGATGGTCAAGGCACGCTTGCCTTTCCTTAAGGGTCGGCTGAATTCTTTCAGACTGGTCTTTTTGATTCGTCCGAATTTCGTAACCATCAGTATGCTCTTTGAATCCTGCTCATCTTCAAAGGAAGAGACCGGGAGGATAGCAGCTACCTTTTCACCCTCGGTCAGCTCAAGCAGGTTGACAATAGCTTTCCCGCGAGCCGTCCTGCCTACCAGTGGGAGCTGGTAAACCTTGCGCCAGAAAACTTTTCCGTAGTTGGTGAAAAACAGGAAGGTATCGAGTGTTGAGGCGATATAGAGGCTTGAAACAAAATCCTCCTCTATGTTCTTCACCCCCGTCACCCCTTTTCCGCCGCGATGCTGGGATCTATACAGACTTACCGGATTGCGTTTTATATAGCCGTTGTGGGTCACGGTTACGGCCATATTTTCAGGCGCTATCAGGTCTTCGGGAAGAAATTCATCGACGGCATCAATGATTTCAGTTCTGCGTTCATCGCCGTATGTTTCTTTGATTTCCCGCAGTTCCTCCTTTATTATACCCATGACCAGTGCTTCGTCTGCGAGGATCTCATTGAGTCGCTTAATCTCTACCAGAACATTCTCGTAATCTTGTCTTATTTTTTCCCTTTCCAGACCGGTCAGGCGCTGCAGCCTCATATCGAGGATAGTCTGAGCCTGGATTTCGGATAACCGGTAAGTCGCTATGAGCTGTGTCTTGGCCTCAGCCGGGTTTTTTGACTCCTTGATCAGGGTCACAACGTCATCAAGGTTATTGATGGCAATGCTCAGACCCTCAAGAATGTGAGCTTTTTCTTCAGCTTTTCTCAGCTCGAAGGCCGTGCGGCGGTAAATTACAACCTTACGATGCTGGATGAAGTGTTCAAGAATCTGCTTGAGATTAAGAACCTCAGGTTTATTGTTGACGATGGCGAGAAAAATAATACCAAAGGACCGCTGCATTGGCGTCATTTTGTAAAGCTGGTTGATGACGACATCGGCGATCTCATCCTTTTTCAACTCCATTACTATTCTCAAGCCCTGCCGGTCTGATTCGTCACGGATCTCGGAAATGGCGGTAAGCTTTTTGTCCTTGATCAGCTGGGCTATTTTTTCTACCAGAACGGCCTTGTTCTGTTGGTAGGGAATCTCGTCGACAACAATAACTTCCCTTTTCCCGTCTTTTGTCTTTTCTATGTTGGTCCTGGCCCGCATCATAATAATTCCACGACCGGTCTCATAAGCCTCCCTGATGCCGGCCCGTCCGCAGATGAGGCCGCCCGTGGGGAAATCCGGACCACTGATATAGGAGAAGAGTTGATGAACCGTCATGTTAGGGTCATCAACAAAGGCAATCAAGGCATCGACGACCTCAGTGAGGTTGTGGGGCGGGATATTCGTCGCCATTCCCACGGCAATACCAGAGGAACCGTTAATGAGCAGATTAGGGATCCTGCTCGGCATAACGGAAGGCTCCTGCAGTGAGTTATCATAGTTAGGGACAAGATCTACCGTCTCTTTTTCCAGATCAGCAACGATTTCCCGGTCTATACGTGTCATTCTGGCTTCGGTATAACGCATTGCCGCGGCGGCATCACCGTCGAGCGAGCCGAAGTTACCCTGTCCGTTTACCAGCGGATATCTCATCGAGAAAGGCTGAGCCATGCGAACAAGGGTGTCGTAAGCAGCGGTATCACCATGCGGGTGATATTTACCGATGATATCACCGACGATTCGTGCCGATTTCACATAAGGACGATTAAAATAGACACCGAGTTCTCGCATCGCAAAAAGAACTCGCCTGTGGACTGGTTTCAAGCCGTCGCGTACATCGGGAAGAGCCCTTCCCACAATGACACTCATTGCATAGTCAAGATAGGATTTTTTTAATTCCTTCTCGATAGATATAAATGATGACGGTTCCTGTGTTATTTCTATTTCAGTACTCATTTATTTTTTTTTTGTTGGGCCTGTCGGCTTTTTAACTAGATATCAAGATCAGTGACTTCAAGGGCATGGTTCTGAATAAATTCCCTACGAGGTTCAACCTTGTCCCCCATCAGTGTAGTGAACATCTCATCGGCTGACTCGGCATCATTTATCTGTACCTGCAGCAGCGATCTGTTGTCGGGATTCATCGTTGTATCCCACAACTGTTCAGGATTCATTTCACCAAGACCCTTGTAACGCTGGAGGTGGCTTCCCTTGAATGATTCATTCCTGACAAGCTGTACCATCTCACTCCAATTCCCTGCCTGCAGGTCTGCAAAACTTCCAGACCCTGTCACGTCCGTGATGGTAAATTTTTCATTAAGATAGTGGTATACCTCGGGAAACAACTGCAGTGCGGATCGGTACTCGCTGATAAGCGGTACCTGCGGCCCTATTGTGGTGGATATCTGCGCCTTCCCTTTAACGGCAACATCAACTTCATAGCAATCGGCACGCCATCGGCATGAACGAATAGTACCGACAATCATCCGCGGATCAGCAGATAAATCCGAAATAATGGATTCGACAAAATCCTTGTCGGTGAATTGATCAGCCTTACGAATATTCTTTTGCAGCAGATAGAAAAGAAGATCGTCCCAGATGTTCATTCTGCTCAAGAAAGAGACAATTCTCTGGTAGGTGGAAAGCTTTTTCAGTGTCTCAACCAGCTCATCTCCACTCCTCTCTTCAGCTGACTCTTTATTTACAATAATTTTTACCTTCTGACTTGCCTCGGTAAAGAGATAGTCGTTCAGTTCTTCATCGTTAATGAAATATTTTTCGAGCTTACCCTTACCGAGTCTATAGAGTGGCGGTTGGCCGATGTAAACATAGCCCCCCTTGACCAGGGGGAGCATCTGACGATACAAAAAGGTCAGGAGTAACGTCCTTATATGGGCTCCATCAACATCGGCGTCGGTCATGATAATGATTTTGTGGTAACGGAGTTTTTCCACATCGAATTCATCTTTTCCTATACCGCACCCCAGCGCCGAGATGAGCTGCTTTATCTCCTCACTGCTCAGTATTTTATCAAACCTGGCTTTCTCAACATTCATGATTTTGCCGCGAAGGGGAAGAATTGCCTGACAAGCCCGGTCGCGACCCTGTTTGGCAGAACCTCCGGCTGAATCACCCTCGACAATAAAAATCTCCCTTTTCTCCGGATCCTTTTCCTGACACTCTGCCAGTTTACCAGCCATAAGCAGACTGGTAGATCCCTTTTTCCTGGAAAGATCTCGAGCTTTTTTTGCAGCTTCCCTGGCCCGGGCAGCTTCCACAACCTTTGTCAAAATTCGTTTAGCAATCTGCGGATTTTGTTCAAGAAAGAGGGTGAGTTTTTCATAGCAAACCGAATCAACGATGGATTTTACCTCGGTGTTTCCAAGTTTTGTTTTTGTCTGCCCTTCAAATTGAGGGTTTGGGACGTGAACCGATATAACACAGGTCAAC
>JAHEMX010000181.1 GCA_024643445.1 Desulfobulbaceae bacterium
CTTCTTCGTTTGACAACCTGCCCGCCACGGTCTTGATCAAGAACGTGGCGGCCCAAGTTTTTTCCTGTCCCGCCGGCTAAACTTTTATTTCAGAAGGTAGCCCTTTGCCTGCAGGTAGGAGAGCATATGGGGGCGCGCCTCCTTGACCAGCATCTCCGAGATCTGTTCGCTCCAGGAATCATTCTTGGCACCGCCGGTTCTCGTACGATAATAGTTCCTGACCGATTCGTCATAGTCCGTGATACTCGCCCGGTCGCCGCTGTCGTCATAGCGTCCGCGTTTCAGCACCACGTCGACCGGCAGCCTCGGTTTTGTCTCGGGGTTCTGGGCCGGGTAGCCAAGACACATGCCAAAGAGCGGATAAACAAGTTCCGGCAAGCCAAGGAGTTCATCAACTTCTGCGATCCGGTTCCTGATAGCCCCGATATAGCACCCTCCAAGTCCCAGTGATTCAGCTCCGATCAAAACATTCTGGGCAAAAAGGGCACAGTCGACGGTGGCGGTTATAAACTGCTCGGTGAAACCGGAGAGCATCGGTGCATCGTGCATACTGCAGGCCAGCCGGTGGCGCTGCATATCTGCGCAAAACACCAGGAACACCGGCGCCTCCTTTACATAGAGCTGGCCCGCCGCATAGTCGCAGAGCAGGTCCCTTGTCTGCTGATCATCCACCTGGATGACGGTGCAGGCCTGGATAAAGCTTGAAGTGGCGGCGCACTGGCCGGCGCTGATTAATTCCCTCACCGTCTCCTGGTTCACCGGTTGGTCGGTGAATTTACGGATCGAGCGGTGCGCTTTGAGCAGATATATCGTTTCGTTCATCCGGTTACCCTGAACTGTTCACGCCTCAAGGAATGTTATGGTTTGTCTGGCACCTGAAGCTATGCGGCTCAGACCACCGACCAGTTGATCGTCTTTCCCGCATAGAACGATCTGACCCCGCCATGGTCATCAGGCACCTGCCAGGGCGTTCTGCTGAGTGTAATCTGTTTTTGCGGCGGGGTAATTCCATAGCGTTGTCTGGCATTGGCGCTGATAAAGTCCGGCAGATTTTCAAGACAGCCCTCTTCGTCGAACAACTGGACCAGCAGTTCAACAGCGACGGGCGCACTGAAAACACCGGCAGCGCAGCCGATGCACTCTTTCTTGTGACGCGGATGAGGCGCTGAATCGGATCCGAACATGATCTTTTTGTGGCCGCCGAAGACCGCCTGCCTCAGAGCCTCACGGTCCCGCGGTGTCTTGGCAACCGGTTTACAGAAGAGGTCGGGCTGCATCAGATCACCAATGACATTATCAAGCGTGATCATCAGGTGATGCAGGGTGATCGTAGCCGAAACATTCTCAAATTCATCAAGGAATGCAACCGCATCAGCCGTGGTGATATGCTCCATGATGATGTGCAGCGAGGGGAAACTTTCAGCAATTTCCCGGTAGGTGACAAGGAATTCCCGTTCGCGGTCGAGCACAAACCCGTTGCTTTCTCCGTGCACGAGCAGGGGGATCTTCATTTGCTGCATGAGTGATAGCGTTTCTTCGATTGCATCGAAATCCTTGACGCCATTTTCACTCTGCGTGGTAATCCCCGCCGGGTAGAGCTTGATACCGATGATATGGTCTTTCAGGAGTTCGAGTTCCTTTCGACGGTAGGCGCGAAAAAAAAGGGTCATGTACGGTTCAAAGCAATGATCCTGGCAGGCGGCAAGAATTTCTGAACGATACCTGAAAAGTTTTTCGAAAGAATCTATCGGGTCCACCAGATTCGGCATGATCACCGCACCGGCGCAATGTCTGGCGGAAAAAGGGGCGACGAGGCGGAGCATGTCGCCTTCCCTCAGGTGCAGGTGCATATCAAGCGGGGCGTCAATGGTTATCGTCATTGTCTCTTCTCTGTAAAAGTGGGTCGCGCCATGAAGGTGAAGCAGAGCAATGGTGGATATTGTAGCATGAGGGCGGCACTTTTCACATTACCTTAATGTAAAAAAATATCGAAAACATCTGGTGCATGAGCTGCATCGGTGCTTATAATTAAAGGAGATCGGCGGAAAAGACTGAAAGCTGGAAGCAGGTGATACCGTGCAGCAGCACAAGAGGAAGAACATGTTCAGCACACGTTCAAACATCATTGTCTATGTAGCGTCTTCTTTGATCGCCGCCGTTTTGTTCTCATCCTGCGGCGCAATCTCGACCACCCCGTCTAGCCATCAGGTCCGTCAGAATCTCTATGACCAGTACATGGCTAGGCCAGGCCAGGAGGCCTTTGGGCCGCCGGTCATATTCATTCCCGGAGAATGATCTGCTTTTCAGCTGTTTTGCTTTAATTCCCGGTCCTGGTATGGCACTCGGGTGATATTGCAAATCCCTTCATCTTCTCCCAGAGATTTTTTCGGCTTATTCCCAGCAGTTCAGCTGCCCGGGTGCGCGAATTCCCGGCCTGCAGCAGTGCCTTGAGGATGGTCTCTTTTTCCGCTCTTGCCACCGCTTCAGCAAGCAGGAGACTGTCTTTATCTCCGCTGCCGTCGGTCCGGGTAATATCCGATGGCAGATCGGTTCCCTGAATTTCCGGTTGAGCGGCCAGAATTGAAGCCCGCTCGATAATGTTTTTCAACTCCCTGATGTTTCCCGGATAGTTGTATGCCAGCAGGCAACTCATCGCCTCGTCCGACAGGGACATCGCTATGCCGCGCTTGAGACTGTACTCATGCAGGAAGTGGTGTATCAGCTCCGGGATATCTTCTTTTCGCGTGCGCAGGGGCGGCAGTTTGATCGGTATGACGCGCAGGCGGTAGTAGAGGTCTTCCCGAAATCTGCCGTTGGACACTTCAGCCGAGAGATTTTTTGCCGTCGAGCAGATGATCCTGACATCGGCTTTGATGGTCCTGGTTCCACCGACACGCTCGAATTCTTTTTCCTGGAGCACGCGCAGCAGTTTGGGCTGCAGGCTCAGCGGCAGTTCGGCTATTTCATCGAGGAGTAGGGTGCCGCTATTGGCCATTTCAAAGCGACCGGGTTTCTGGCCGATCGCCCCGGTAAAGGCGCCCCTTTCGTGGCCGAACATTTCTGATTCCATCAGTCCGTCAGGAATGGCAGAACAGTTCAGCCTGATATAGGGCTGGTCTCTGCGCTGACTTGCCTCGTGCAGCGCGGCGGCAACAAGTTCCTTGCCGGTCCCTGATTCGCCGGTAATGAGGATCGATGCATCGCTGGGGCCAGCCTGCCGTATAAGCCGAAAAACTTCCTGCATGCCCGGGCTGGTACCGATGAGATTCTCGCGCCGCTGCCGACAATTGTCCTCAAGGGACAGGTTGAGCGCTTTCAGGGACTGCAAGCCGATGATACGGTTGATACGGATGACGAGATCATCCATGTCAAACGGTTTGAGCAGGTAATCGGCAGCACCCTTTTTCAGGCAATCGATGGCGCTTTCAACGTTGCCGAAAGCCGTCATCATGATCATATCCGTATATGGTGCATGCTCCTGCACGTGGGCCAGCAGCTGCATGCCGTCCATGTTCGGCATCCGGACGTCGGACAGGATAATCTGATAGCCGGTGTCGTTGAGGCGTTTCACGGCCTCGTTGCCATTAATTGCGATGTCGACGTTCCAGCCATATTTTTCCAGGCGATCCTGTACTGAAATCCGCATGATTTCATCGTCTTCAACAAGAAGTATCCGCGTCATGTTCCTAACCTTTCTGTCGTGGATGGGAAGCCGGTTCATCCGTGAGCCCCTGGCAATGTTCTATGATCGGCAGCAATACCGTAAAGATGCTTCCCTGGCCGGGTTTTGAGGTCGCGCTGATCCTGCCGCCCATTTTCTGGACAAGTGCATAGGTGACCGCAAGACCAAGACCGGTTCCCTGTCCGACCTCCTTGGTAGTGAAGAAGGGATCGTAAATGTGCTCAATTATCTCTTCCGGTATGCCGGGTCCGCTATCCTTGATTATTATGCACAGGTGGTTCTCGGGGTCGGTAACGGTGCTGCTTATAATGGTGAGGGTGCCGCCATCGGGCATGGCCTGAATCGCGTTAAGTCCGATGTTGACGACAATCTGCTTGATCGCCTCGGTATCGATGCAATGTGATTCGGTTACACCAAGATCGAGAATCAGCTCTATGTTTTTCATGCGGTATTGCAGCAGCGATATGCATTCCCTGATTTCATGATCTATATTCACCTTCCTCGGCAGCAGGGGAGCATTTCGACCGAAATTGAGCATCTGCTGCATGATGTTTTCAATACGGCGCAGCCCTTTGTCCAGAAGCGGCAGGTAGCGCGCATGCAGCTGGTGATTTTCCGGTTCGTCCTGCATGTTCTTGACACAGTTCAGCATGCCGCCGAGGGGGTTGTTTATTTCGTGGGATATGCCGGCAGTAATCTGTCCGAGGGCGGCCATCTTCTCGTTGTAGAAGGCTTTTTCATGAGCCAGGTCGAGTTTCTGTCGTGAACGCTCGAGGCGCTCACAGAGAGCAGCAAATCGTGAAGAGAGGCGGCCGATTTCATCATCGCCCTGCGGCAGTGGAAGATTCGGGTCCGGTGAGTCGGGATAATTGTCCATGATCTGTTCAAGACCTGAGAGCCGGGATGAAACGAGGATGTTAAACAGCACATAGAGCAGCACGGTGACCGTGAGAACCGAGATAAGGCCGAAGAGAAGAATCGTTCCATTATTTTTCCTGATGATCCGATCAGCCCAATCGATCGGTATGGAGATGCTCAGGGCACCCCGAATGTCGCCTACCTTGTAGCCGTGTTTGGCGTGGCATTCGAGACAGCTAGGTTTCACCAGGAGCGGCGCGATGTAGCGCAGGTTTTTTTCGGCGTTGTCCGTACGGATTTCAATGTACTCCTGCAAATCCTGCTTCTCGAAAAGTTCAAGGCTCGATCGTTCGAAGTCATCCGGTTTGTTCAGCGGGTTTACCGGCTTCAGACTGGTGACCCTGAACCACCCGTAGCCTGCTTTCATGGCATATTCGGAGAGTTCCCTGGTAACCATGGCAGGATTTCTTTTCACCAGGGTGACTCCCGTTTCGGTATGCAGGTTCGGTTGATCCAGGTAGGGGTTTTCTATGACGTTGTCGGTCTTGACCACAAACAGTCCGTGATGGTCAGAAACCCATTCGCGTGTAAGGATCAGCTGGCGATGCAGCATTCTGGCCTGATGTTTTGCCTGGCCGATGACGAGATCGTTCTGCAGGCCGGTCATATAGAGCAGGATCAGGCCGTAGGAAACGGTCAGGACAAGACCGATGATCAGGATAAACTTGTATTTCAGTTTCATGATCCGTCGTGGAAAAAAGAAGCGGGATAATCGCTGTTCTTGCATACGGTGTTCCAGAGCAATAAGTCTTCGTAATAGCGAATATTTGAGTCGATGCTGTCTTCTTTAACACAGCAAGCGGACAAAAATCCAGCTAAATTGCTACCTTTTGGTAACGTCTCGGGGCGACAGTGTTACCGAAAGGTAGCGCGGGTTGCTCCTTGCATCCATGCTGACAGAGGAGCAGCTGTATTCAGGGATCCCTGCCCCTGTATGCCGGCGCCATTGCCTGCTGTGCCGGCTGATTCTGGCGCGCTCGCTGTCTGGTGCAGCAATGTCGCTGGAGAGCACGCGGTAATTTTATAATCCTCAGTCCTATCTGTTGACTAATAGCCAAGTGACCACATTGTATCACAAGTTATGGGATCCAGGACCTGCTATGCAGCTGCAGCCCCGCCCTGACAACCGACAGGAAACAGCCATATCACAAAACTTTTTCTTTTGTCTCAAAAGGTTTGAATATGTACCCGAAAAAAGATAAATCAGCCTATATTATCCTGCTCACCGGCTGTCTCCTGCTCCTGCTATCCTTCGGTTTTCGCTCGAGTTTCGGTCTGTTTGTCAAACCGATTACCGAGGCCAACGGCTGGGGGCGTGAAGTGATCTCGATGGCCCTGGCTATTCAGAATCTTTTCTGGGGGATAGTCGCCGTGTTTGCCGGGGGACTGGCTGACCGCTTCGGCAATGTCAAGGTGGTCCTGGCCGGCACGGCGCTCTTTTCCCTGGGCATGCTGCTGATGGCAGGTGTCGACAGTGTCTGGATGCTACACAGCTCGGCCGGTTTGCTGGTCGGTGCCGGTATTGCCGGCACATCCTTCGGCATTGTTCTGCCGGCGATGGCCCGGGCGGTTGGTGAATCCAGGCGCCAGATGGCTCTTGGACTCGGTACCGCTGCCGGCTCGCTGGGCCAGTTCGCCGTTGCACCGATAACGCAGCAGCTCATCGATGGATTCGGCTGGATTACCGCCTTGAACATAATGGCCGCTTCGGTACTTGTCATGGCGCTGCTGGCTTTGCCGCTGGCGCGGTATTCCGGCACGAGTGACCAGACGGGACGGCAAGACCAGACGGTTCGCGAGGCCCTGCAGGAAGCGCTATCGTGCCGGTCATTCGTCCTTCTGGTAACCGGGTTTTTCGTCTGCGGCTTTCATGTCGCCTTTATTACCGCTCATATGCCCGCCTTTTTGAGTGACAAGGGCTTTGATGCGAGGCTGGGTGCCTGGAGTATTGCCATTATCGGCCTGTGTAACGTGGTGGGTGCCTTTCTTTCAGGCCTCTGGTCCGGCCGGATAGCCAAACGCTCTATGCTGGTGGCTATCTATCTTGGCCGTGCTGCCACCATCTCTTTGTTCATGCTGCTGCCGATGACACTGGTTTCCGTTCTTGCCTTCAGCGCGGTAATGGGATTTCTCTGGCTGGCGACGGTTCCCCCGACCTCAGGTCTTGTCGCCGTGATGTTTGGCACCCGCTATATGGCCCTGCTCTATGGTATCGTCTTTCTCGGGCACCAGGTCGGCAGTTTCAGCGGCGTATGGCTGGGAGGCTGGCTTTACGACAGGACCGGCAGCTATGATATGGTCTGGTGGCTCGGCGTTGCGCTCAGCCTGGTAGCAGCCATCGTGCACTGGCCGATCAGGGAAGCAGCGGTGGCTACACTCGTGCAACAGCCGCAGACTTGAAAGCTCCCGGTAATCAGGACCGGTTGGGATGATACCCGGGGCAGGGGAACCGGCCTTGATTTTCTCATGACGAACATTATCCTCTTGTGGAGGGTATTGATGCGAAATCAAAAAAGAATGAAGCATGACTGCGGTCCGGCTGGCGGCAGTTCAGGCTGGAACTGCCGCGGCCGAAAGACGACGCCGCTCGTGTGCAAAACCGTGAGAGAATGCGATGACTGAACATAAGAATATACTGGGTTCTGCTCTGGAAATCTGCAGCCTCGAACCGCTCACCGGGTTCACCCGTGAGGGCAATTGCGAGGTTCTGCCGGAAGATATCGGTGTTCATGCCGTCTGTGTCGTTGTCTCGGAGGAATTTCTCGCGTTTTCCAAGCGTGTCGGAAACGATCTCAGCACACCGATGCCGATC
>JAHEMX010000673.1 GCA_024643445.1 Desulfobulbaceae bacterium
CCGCCGGAAATCACTCGAACTCCTTGAAATGCTGGAAATTGCTGAATATGCCGATACGGAAGCAACCAGCCTGGCCTTTGGTCAGCAGCGGGCGGTCGAACTCGCCCGGGCGCTGGCTCTCGAGCCGACCATTCTGTTACTCGACGAACCGGCAGCGGGACTCAATATCTATGAGACCGCAGAGGTCGGCAGGCTGATCGGCAGAATACGGGACCTTGGCATCACTATTTTACTGGTCGAACATGACATGTCGCTGGTAATGGATATTTCCGATGAAATAGTGGTACTGAGTTTCGGGCAAAAAATTGCCGAGGATTTGCCCGAGGCCATCCAGAAAAATGAGGAAGTAATCAAGGTCTACCTTGGTGAGTAGGGCGTAAGGATACTATGCTGAAAATACGTAATCTGGAAGCCGGCTATGGCAAGCTCCAGGTCCTGAAGTCGATCTCAATGCATGTCAAGCAGGGAGAGATTGTGACCATTATCGGTGCCAACGGCGCCGGTAAGACGACACTGCTTTCTGCCATTTCAGGACTTATCAGACGGAGTTCCGGAGATATTCTTTTTCAGGACAGAGATATCAGTTCCCTGCCGCCACAGAAGCTCCCCGCGCTTGGCTGTGTGATGGTGCCTGAAGGCAGGCAGGTTTTTGCCACGCTTTCGGTCGAAGAAAACCTGATACTTGGCGGGCACGTGCTGAAAGGGGCAGGCAGGGATATTCTGGCGAAACAGCTGTCCCATCAGTATGAATTGTTTCCTATCTTGAAAGAGCGACGTAACCAGTATGCCGGTACCCTATCCGGGGGAGAACAGCAGATGCTGGCAATGGGCCGGGCGCTGATGTCAACCCCTTCCCTGATTATGATGGATGAACCATCCACCGGTCTGGCCCCGTTAATCGTTAAGGGTATTTTCAAGGTTATTGCCGGGTTGCGGGAAGAAGGCAAGACCGTGCTGCTGGTTGAGCAGAACGCCAGGGCCGCGCTTGCTATTGCCGACCGCGGGTATGTACTTGAAACCGGCAAGGTTATTTTGCAGGGAGCGGCGGAAGATCTTTTGAATAACCGGGATGTACAGCGGGCGTATCTTGGCCGCGAAAAGATCGAATAAGGTTTGATTCCCGAGGGTTCCCTTGAATACCTGATTATTCAAGGCCCCCTCTAATAATGATCTGAAAACAAGGATGGGCTCTATGTTCTGGGAAAAAGAAAAGGAATGCATAGCAAGAGAAGACCTGGAGCAGTTGCAGCTTGAGCGACTCCAGTCGACGCTCTATCGGGTTGGTACCCATGTACCGTTCTACCGGAACAAGTTTTCTGAAATGAAGCTCGATTACGGGACCTTTGGCTCTCTTGCCGATCTTAGACAGCTGCCGTTCACCAGCAAGCAGGACCTGCGTGAAAATTATCCGTATGGCCTGTTTGCCGTGCCGCTGCGGGATGTCGTGAGAATCCACTCTTCGTCCGGAACGACCGGCATGGCAACCGTTGTCGGCTATACCAGGAATGATATCAAGACCTGGTCGAACCTCGTTGCCCGTATACTTATGGCCGCCGGGGTCGGAGCCGATGATGTGATCCAGATTGCTTTTGGCTATGGATTGTTCACCGGCGGATTTGGGCTGCATTATGGGGCTGAAATGCTCGGTGCCTCGGTTATTCCGATTTCAGCGGGAAACACGCGGCGCCAGATTCAGATCATGCAGGATTTTAAAACCACGGCGCTGGTCTGCACTCCCTCCTATGCCCTGAAGATAGCTGATGTGATGATGGATGAAGGCATCAACCCGAGCGGCTTGTCACTGAAATACGGCTTGTTTGGAGCCGAGCCCTGGTCGGAGGGTATGCGGCGGGAAATTAACGAGAGGCTCCGTATCATCGCAACTGACAATTACGGCCTGTCAGAGGTCATGGGGCCGGGCGTTGCCGGTGAATGCCTGGAATGTAACGGGCTGCATGTGAACGAGGACCATTTCCTCGTTGAAATTCTTGATCCGGAGACGCTCCAGCCGGTTGAACCCGGTGAGATTGGCGAGATGGTGATCACGACGCT
>JAHEMX010000182.1 GCA_024643445.1 Desulfobulbaceae bacterium
CACATGCTGGACGGTCAACTGGGCCTTGACCACGTCACCGATGGAGACAAGGCCGGCGAGTTTCCCGTCGTCAATGACAGGAATATGCCTGATCCGGTTCTTGGTCATGATTGCCAGCAATGCATCCGTATCATCTTCGGGCGTGGCAACGATGACATCTTCGGTCATGACTTCACTGACCATCATCGAAGAGATAGTACCGGGATCTGAATGCACGGCCTTGAGAATATCAAAAGGTGCGACAATTCCCATTATTTTATTATGCTTGTCCACTACAACCAGCGAGCCGATCTTGTTTGCTATGAAGAGCGACATCACGTCAACCAGCAGGATCGTCTTGTTGGTAGTGACAACTCTTGTACCTTTTTCGGCCAGAATATCCTTTACTTTCATCCCGATTTCCCTCTCTTATTTACAAAAAACGGCGGGCAACAGCAGCAGTTCCCTGACTCCTTCCCGCCATCCTTATTACAATACCACCGGATAAAAACTAATCGCAAATACGCAGATTGCCAGGATGATCGTGCCCAGTGGAGCAAGGGTCATCTCGGCCACTTCAAACCGATCTTCCGGTTCTCTGAAATACATCAGCACGATGAGCCGCAGGTAGTACCACATCGACAGGATGCTGCTGACGATACCCAGAATGGCAAGGCTTACATGACCAGCCTGAAAGGCACTGGCGATGATATAAAATTTACCCATGAAACCGGCCGTCGGCGGGATACCGGCCATCGACAGCAGGAAGATTGAAATACAGGCAGCCGAATAGGGCCGAACCCTGGCAAGTCCCTTGAAATCATCAAAGGACACCCGGCGCTCCTCTTCGCCGGCAAGATAGGATAATGCCGCAAAAATGCCAAGGGTTGCCAATGCGTAGGCCGCCAGGTAAAAGAGCATGGCGCCACCGGTGAATGTTTTTGCCTGTATGGCCACCAGCGCAATAATCAGGTAACCGGAATGCACGATTCCCGAGGCCGCAAGCATCCTTTTCAGGTTGTTTTGGGCAATAGCAATCAGGTTTCCGGCAAACATGGTAAAAACAGCAATGTAAAACAGATAATCAACCCAGGCTGCCTGCAGGTCACTGCTTATCATCAAAAAATTCGCCAGAACGGCAAATACTGCGGTCTTGACCGCGGTCGCCATAAAACCGGTAACCGGCAGCGGCGCACCGTCGTAGACATCAACGACCCAGGCGTGGAAGGGAAAAGCCGCGGCCTTGAACAAAAAGGCAAAGAGTATCAGAAAGGCCCCGCCCACCAGTGGCGGGTTGGAAAGGAACCCGGTAGTGGCGATAACGTCGGTAATAACGCGAAAGGAGGTGCTCTTGGCTCCGGCATAGATAAAGACGGTCCCCATGATGTAGAAAGCGCCGGCAAATGCGCCAAGCATCAGGTATTTCAGGACCGCCTCGGACCGTCTGACACTTTTCCGGTCATATCCTACCAGGGCGT
Source organism: Desulfobulbaceae bacterium (assembly GCA_024643445.1). Classification (GTDB taxonomy): domain Bacteria; phylum Desulfobacterota; class Desulfobulbia; order Desulfobulbales; family Desulfocapsaceae; genus Ww85. The sequence continues at coordinate 1,458 of JAHEMX010000182.1, forward strand.
AGATCGCGAGAGACATGATCTCGAGTGCAATAAAGAGGGTGATCAGTTCAGCCGCCATCGTCAACAGCAGCATGCCGCAGGCAGCAAACAGCATCAGGCAGTAGAACTCAAGGACAAACCCCTTGTTCTGGGTGAAATAAGCTTGCGCGGCAATAGCCGAGAAGAACCCGCAGGCCAGGATGATCAGGCCTGCCACCTTGGTGAAGGTGCTGGTCGCCAGCATACCATTGAGCACCCCGCTGTATGGAGCAAAACTGCCGCTGTTTGCAACGGCGAGCTGAACAAAAAAGGCAAAGGCAAAGAGCCCTATTCCCATTATCGAAATACCTTCTTTTCGAAAACTCTCAAACGCTGCAGCAAGCATCAGCAAGATAGCGCCTGCACCGGTCGCGACAAGCGGAAGAATAGCCATCAAATCCTGCATTATTGGTCTCCCGGAATCAGTTCCTGGCCTGTATTAATAGGGTATTTTCTGCCACCGCCTCATCGGCTGCCGGCACTGCGGGGGTAACAGATACGATCTGCTGCCTTGCCGCAGGTTGTATCTTGTCGATAAACGGCTGCGGAAAGATACCCATGGCAATGATTAGCACAACGATCGGCAGGATGGTCAGGGTCTCTATGGGTGACAGGTCCCTGAACGTTTCCGTCCGCTCATTGGTTTTCTCAAAAAAGACGCGCTGAAAGAGCCAGAGCATATAACACACCCCGATAATCAGGGTGGTTCCGGCCAGCACGCCGATTGCCGGATTGAACTTCACCGCTCCGAGAATAATGAGAAATTCTCCGATAAAGCCGCTCGTTCCCGGCAGACCGACCGAGGCCAGCATGGCAACCGCAAAAAAAGCCGCAAAGACCGGTGCCTTGTAGGCAACACCGCCGAAGTCATCGATGCTCCGGGTCTCCATCCGCTCCTCAATGATACCGAGCAGCAAAAAGATCACGCCGGTACTGGTGGCATGGGCGACGATCTGGTACAGGGTGCCGGTCAGGGCCTGGATATTCATGCAGAAAATCCCCAGGGCGATAATGCCCATATGGGAGGCGGAAGAGAAGGCCAGCATCCGCTTAAAGTCTTTCTGGGCAAGCGCCGCAATGCCGCAATACATCATGCCGATCACGCCGGAGCAGGCAAGGATGAGGGCATACCGCGCCAGGTTCTCTTCAAACACCGGTACCACAAACCTGACAACGCCATAAACGCCGATCTTGGCCATGATCGCTGACAGCACAAAGGTCGTCGCGGTCGGTGCCTCGGTATAGGCATCCGGCAGCCAGGTATGAAAAGGGAAAAGCGGGATCTTGATGGCAAAGGCCACCATGAAACCGAAAAAGGCGAGCGTGGCCACCCCGCCGCCAAGAGACAGACTGCTCAGCCTGGCAATATCGAAACTCCACTCACCGGCCTGGGCATGATAGGTGATTCCCAGGTAGATGATGGAGGCCAGCATCAGCAGCGAACCGGCTATGGTATAGATGGTGATCTTCACCGTAGCTCCAATCCGCTTCGGGCCGCCGTATAGGCCGATCATAAAGAAAACCGGCAGCAGCATCACTTCCCAGAAGATATAGAAAAGCACCAGGTCGGTTGCGCACACCGCACCGATCATCGCACCCTGGACAATGAGGAGGTTGCAGTAATAGCCCCGCGGCCTCGTTTTAAAGAGCAGGTAGACCATCGGAAAAAGCAGGGCTGCCGCCATCAGTACCAGCAGGCTGATGCCGTCAACACCAAGACGGTAACTGATTCCCAGTGATTCTGCGAGCGGTGCCTGCTCGACAAATTCAAAAGCGCCGGTCGATCCGTCGAATGACAGAAAGAGCTTCAATCCGAGCAGCACCACAATCACTGAAACCGCGAGCCCCAGGACCCTGGATGCGTCCCTGCCCAGCGGCAGGAAGAGCATGCCAAGCCCGGCGGCGATCGGCACAAATATCATTATCGAAATAATATGTTCAAGCATTGCAGCACCTTAAAGATTCAATGATTGCGAAATCAGTAAGCTCATGATGCTGAGCCCGATCACCATGTAGATGGCATATACCCGCACATAGCCAACCTGCACCACCTTGAAGACCCAGCCGGTCATACGGTACAGCCAGGGCACTCCCTGGGCCGGAGCATCGGTGATATATGGCTCGATCATCTGGCGGATAGCCTTGCCGATAAATCGATACGGCCTGACGATGATGGTGGCGTAAAGTTCGTCCACGTAAAACTTGTTCGCGGCAAACTTGCAGAATCCACGGTAAACAGGTTCTTCGGCCCCGCCAAAAAACTTGCGGTAGGCAATACTGATACCGATGACAAAGGCCAGGACAGAACCGCCGATGGCAAGAAATTCAACGCCAAGACCGGCATCGGGGTGATGTTCGGCCAGGCTGGGGGCCAGCCAGTGCGAAACCTGCTGGTGCCCGCCAAAAATGGCAGGAAAATTCAGGAAACCGGCGAAACCCGCACCGATTGCCAGGACAATCAGCGGTATGGTCATGACCCTTGGCGATTCCTGCGCATGATCATAGGAATGACGGTCACGCGGCGTCCCGTGAAAAACCACGAAGAACATGCGGAAGGTGTAATAAGCGGTCATGCCGGCCACGATTACGCCGATAAACCAGATACCGGTATGCCCGGTGGCAAGTGCCGAGAAGAGTATTTCATCCTTGCTGAAAAAGCCGGCGAAGGGCGGGCATCCGGCAAGTGCCAGGGAGCCGACCAGCACCGTCCCGTAGGTTATCGGCAGTTTTTTCTTGAGGCCGCCCATCTTCCAGATATTCTGCTGATGGTGCAGCGCCAGTATTACCGAACCGGCGCCGAGAAAGAGCAGGGCCTTGAAAAAGGCATGCGTGAAGACGTGAAAGATACCGGCTGAATAAGCAGCTACGCCGACGCCGGCAAACATGTAGCCGAGCTGGCTGACGGTCGAATATGCCAGGATTTTCTTGATATCGTTCTGGAACATGCCGAAGACAGCAGCAAGCAGGGCGGTCAGAATCCCGATCCAGGCCACCACGGTGCCGGCAACCGGTACCTCTATATAGAGGAAACTGAAACGGGCGACCATATAGACACCGGCCGTGACCATCGTTGCGGCATGTATCAGGGCCGAAACGGGAGTCGGACCGGCCATGGCATCCGGCAACCAGACATACAGAGGAATCTGGGCTGATTTTCCTGTAGCACCAACAAACAGAAGCAGGCAGACGGTGATTCCGAGAGCGGGCGTCAGGTTGTGTGCGTTTGCCTTAAGGGAGAGATAGTCAAAACCATCAGCCCCGATTCCCCAGAAGAGAAAGGCCATGCCAAGAACAAAACCAAGATCGCCAATACGATTAACGATAAACGCCTTGTTCCCGGCAACAACATTTTCCCTCTCTTCACTATAAAAACTGATGAGCAGGTACGAACATAAGCCGACCCCTTCCCAGCCGACGAACATGACCAGCGGACTGTTACCGAGCACCAGGATAAGCATGCTGCCGAGAAACAGGTTCAGATACGCAAAGAACTTGCCGAAATTCTTGTCACCGGCCATATAGCCGATGGAGTAGACATGAATCAGTGAACCCACGAAGGTGACGAAGAGCAGCATCAGCGAACTGAGCGGATCAGCCAGAAAGCCCATCGGCACGGTGAGATCCCCGACGCTGAACCAGGTAAACGGTTCGTGGGTCAGGAATCGATCAGGGGCAGGCAACCCTTTGAGTGAAAAAAACAGTTTCAGGGCCAGGATAAACGAGAGCACCGGGCCGATGCAGCCAAGTATACCGTAGAGTTTCTCCGCTATTCTATTTCCCTGGCAGGTCGCCACGTGCATCACGCCGAGCACGAGGGCACCTGCCAGCGGCAGCAGCGGGATAAAACCGAGATATGTCGTCTGTTCCATCTGATTACCCCCTGAGCAGGCTGAAAATGTTCGTGTCCAGCTTGCCCTTGTGCTTGTGCAGCAGAATGACCACTGCCAGAGCCAGGGCAGCCTCGGCGGCGGCAACCGCCATGACCAGCATGGCCAGGACGTGACCGTCCATACTGACATGCAGCCTCGCCAGGGCGACAAAACCGAGATTGGCCGCATTGAGCATCAGTTCGATAGCCATGAAGACGATGAATACGTTCCGGCGGGAGATCACACCGAGGATACCGAGACAGAAAAGAATGACACTCAGGAAAAGATAGTGTTCAATCACGTGTTGGCCCCCCTCTTGCCGGCAAGAACGACCGCACCGACCAGCGCTACAAGCAATAGAATTGAAACAATTTCAAAGGGCAGCAGCCAGTCTCTGAAAAGGAGCTGGCCCACCTCTTTCACCCCGCCAAAATCCTGCTCGATGATTCCCGTATCCCCTGCCGGCAGACTTTTAACCATCTTCAGCAATAAATAGGCGATCGGACTGATCACCACGATACCGCCGCCCAGGTAAAACCAGCGTCCGGGCTCATCCGGCAGGTCTTTCGCCTGGATGTTCAGGAACATGATGATAAAGAGAATAAGCGACATGATTGCTCCGGCATAAACGATCAGCTGGATCGCAAAAATGAGCTTGGCCGACAGCAGCGCATACATGCCCGCCAGCGATATCAGGGTCACGACAAAACTCATGGCGCCGTTCATCGGGTGCTTAAAGAGAATCAGGCCGAGCGCACCAAGAATCGAAAGCAGTGCAAACCCGAAAAACATATAGGTGACAATCATTATCAGCGTGCCCCCTTCTGGTATTCATCTTCATCGAATGCTCCCGGTGCCGCCAACAGCTCCTCAAGCCCGATAACCATCGATTCCCGGTTATCGCTGACGACCGAGAAGATACCGGTATCCATCCTGATCGCATCCATCGGACAGGCCTCAACGCAGTAACCGCAGTAGATGCACTCAAGCAGGTCGATATCAAATCGAACCGGCATCTTCTCCGACTTGCCGTCATGCCGCTCGCCCGCCTCGATCATGATGCAGTTTGACGGGCAATTGGTCTGGCACATGAAACAGGCGACACACTTGACGGTACCGTCTTCGTGCCTGGTCAGACGATGCCGGCCCCGCCAGCGCGGTCCGATCTCCGGCGGCACTTCCGGATAATGCCGTACATAGAGGCGTGAATTATCCATAAGATTTCTGAATAAATGCCCAAGCGTCACCCACATGCCCTTGAATATTTCCAGCAGGTAGAGATGTTCCAGGAAGGTTCTGCCCTTTCGCTCGACGACTCTTACTTTAGCACCCATAATAAATCCCTTTAGCCAAACGAGACGATGACCGCACTGGTCACAAATATATTCAACAACGCCAGGGGAAGGAGCTTTTCCCACCCTATTTTCTGCAGCTGATCATAACGAAAACGAGGTAGTGTCCATCTTACCCATACATAGACGAAACACATCAGAAAGGTCTTGAAAAGAAAGGTCGCTATCTGCAGCAGCAGCACGAGGACACGATCGGCCGAGCCGCCCGCGGCAAACACGATATAGCCGAGCAAGACTACTTCCAGAAGCACCACCAGCGACCAGAGCAGGGCGATATAGACCTTCGCTTCGCGCACCCGGGGGTCGTTGACGCGCGGATAGTGGGAACGATTGTTTTTCTTCATCCAGCCGGCAAAGAACCAGGCCAGGACCGGAAGAGACACCATCAGGAAGATGGCAACCGGCCGTGCGTTTGCCACCAGGGTTTCGGTGCTCAGCCAGGGAATCTGGTAGCCACCGAAATAGAGCGTGATGATCAGGGCACTCGAAACAAACATCGCCACATACTCGCCCATGAAGAACAGTGCGAATTTCATGGCGCTGTATTCCACATGGTAGCCGGCAACAATCTCACTCTCACCTTCGGCGAGATCGAACGGCGTGCGGTTTGTCTCGGCAAAGGCGGCAACAATGAAAATGATCACCCCCAGCGGTTGCAGGACCACTCCCCACATCGGAATAAAGCCAAACAGCAGAC